>NZ_JBVHLF010000007.1:67875-185961 GCF_055559155.1 Kitasatospora sp. NPDC024654 | reverse complement strand
CGGCCGTCTCGGCGGCGAGCTGTTCGGCCATCCGCTGCCAGACCCGTTCCGCGATGGCGAGTTCGTCGCGCTCGGCCCGGACCTCCGCGAGCTGTCTGGCCAGCTGTTCTTCGAGTTCGTCCAGTTCCGCGCGTCGCGCGGCGATCCGTTCCGCGATCTCGGACTCCACCATGAGCCGGATCGTAGGCCTCACCAGGCCCGGCACGCGGAGGAACCGGCGAAACCGGCCCGTCAGACGATCAAGACGGCAGACTCTTGCCCACGACCAGCACGAGCACCCCGGAAAGCCGCCACGCCAGCCCCTCCGACCAGCACGTTCGAAGATGGCGAAGGCTCAATGTCAAGAGCATGACAAGATCTTCTCCAGGTGCACACGATCTCCTTGCTGGAAGCCGGAGTTCGGGCGCTCACCGCACCATACACGCAGGGCAACTTCTGGTCACTCGTCAGGCTGCCCGCCATGGGTGGGATTCGCGGTGACCCGGTGACCCTGGCGGGTGGCAGGGCCAGACGGTGACCGTGGGGCCGACGGGACGCGTCGACGGGACGCCATGGGGCCCGGGCTCGGTCCGGCCGACCCCTGCCGGACCGAGCCCAGGCGTACCACGGGTCGGTGGTGGACCCGGGGGAGTCCGCCACCGCTCCGGTGGCCGGCAGCCAACTCATGCACAGTCGGGGCTGCCGGTGATCCGGCCGGATGGCGTGTCCGGGGAGACCGCCATCCGTCCGGAGTTCGTGGGTGTTCCGCTGGTTACCGGCTGCCCCCTACGATGCCGAGCAGGGCCGGGAGTTGGGGCGTGGGCGGGATCAGCACGGGCAGCCCGCCGCCCACCGTGGGACGACTGGTGCCCTGGCCGCCCTGGTCCGGGCCGCCCGGGTCGGGGTGGTTGCCCGGGCCGCCGCCGTGGCCGTGACCGTCATGGACGGTGCCACCGGGGTCGACGGGAGTGCCTGAGCCACCGTCGTGGTCGGAGGTGGCGCTCGGGGACGGACCGGCGGAACCGGCCGGCCTGCTCGAAGCGCCCGCGGACGAGCCGGCCGAGGGCGTGCCGGCCGAACCCGGAGCGGGCCCGACCGCGGGGCTCGGGGACGCGAGGAGGTCCGCGCAGAAGTCCCGGACCCGGTTCGGGCCGCCCGCCGCGCGCGTCAGCGGCTCGAACCGGGAGTCTGCGGTGGCCTGGCCCGGCTCGGCCCAGGCCAGGCAGAGTCCGGCCAGCAGCTGGGCCGACGCCCGGTCACCGGGCACCTGGTCGGCCGCCGGCGGCCTGGTCGACCGGTCCGGACGGTCGACCGCGCGCCCACTGGGCCGCGCCGAGGCGATGGCCGCGGCGCTGTCGGACACCGTGTCGTCGGGCGAACCACCCAGCACGGTGGGCAGGTACCCGCCCCCGGCCGCCATGGCGACGCCACCGACGGCGGTCGCCGCGAGCGCGACCACGGCGACCTTGGCGCTGAGGAAGCGCGCCGGTGCGCAACTGGTCATCCAAGGCCTCCGGGGCTGGCGGGTGGCGGGCTGGGTGCTGCTGGTCGGGCGGACGGTCGGGTCGGCGGAGCCGGGGCTGAGATGGGCCGCCTCCCGGAACGCGGCCAGGGCCGCCTCCTCCCCGGCCAGCTCGGTCGCGGTGGCAGGGCCGGCCGCGGCGGCGAGCAGATCGGCGAGGGCGTCCCGACCGCCCTGCGTACCGTCCGCGGCGCCGGTGAGCAGCTGCTCGGCGGCGTCTCGGTCGATCCGACGGGATCGGTTGGTGCTCATCTCATGTCCTTCAGCGTCGGAGCTCCGGGCGGTGTCACACCTTCGGAAGAATTTTCGGCAGAACTTTTCCGGGAGGGCCCGGTCGACTGTCGGGAGGGCTCCGCCGCCGTCCGTGAGGACTCCGCCGTGGCCCGCTGGCCGGGTACCGCACCGCGCGATTCGAGCAGTTTGGCGAGCCTGCGCAGCCCGCGGTGGGCGGCCATCCGGACGGTGCCGGCCCGCTTGCCCAGCACTCGGGCCGCGCTCTCGGCGTCCAACTGCATCACCACGCGCAGCAGTACCGCCTCGGCCTGGTCCCGCGGCAGCCCGGCGATCAGCGCCAGCGCCTCCCGGGTGCCCGCGGCGGTGAGCACCGCGCCCTCGGTGTCGTCCCGGGCCGGGAGGTCGAGCAGCTCCTCGACCGGCAGGTCGCTGGTGGGTCGGCGGCGCTTGGCACGCAGGTGGTCCATCGCGCGGTGCCGGCCGATGGTGGCGGCCCAGCCGCGGAACCCGTCGGTGTCACCGCGGAAGGTGTGGAGATCCCGGGCGATCTGCAGCCAGGTCTCCGAGGCGACGTCCTCGGCGTCCGAGCCGTCGCCGCCGACCAGCACTCTCAGGTAGCGCAGCAGCGGAGGCTGGACGGCGCGGAACAGCAGGCGGAAGGCCTCCTCGTCCCCTTCCTGCGCGGCCCGGACGGCTTCCGCGAGAGCCGGCGTCGATGTCTCTGGCGTCGGTGCCGCGGATGGCTCCGGCGGGCCGGCGGCGTCGGCGGCGCCGCCGTACTGATCTGCATTTCGCACTGCGCCATCATCGGGCATCAGGGTGAGGCGTCCTGCACGCACGTGCGAGCCGACGGGGGAGTGGGTGCTCCGGCCTCCTGGCCGACCTCTGATCACGGGCGCCGGTTTGCCAGGTGTCAGGCCGCCGGGGCCGCGCGGGTCAGGCGACCCGGCGCCGGCCCTTGGGCGCCGCCACCCCGTCGAGGTCGTGGTGGATCGGGCCGTTTCCGGCCGAGAGCGGGAGGCAGCCGCCGCCGCGGCGGGAGGCGACGATCTCGGCCGCCACCGCGACGGCGGTCTCCTCCGGGGTGCGGGCGCCCAGGTCGAGGCCGATCGGCGAGCGCAGCCGGGCGATCTCGGTCTCGGTCAGGCCCACCTCGCGCAGGCGTTCGTTGCGGTCCAGGTGGGTGCGGCGCGAGCCCATCGCGCCGACGAAGCCGACCGGCAGCCGCAGTGCGCGCTCCAGCAGTGGGATGTCGAACTTGGCGTCGTGGGTGAGCACGCACAGCACCGTCCGCCCGTCGATCAGATCGAGCTGGGTGTCCAGGTAGCGGTGCGGCCAGTCGACCACCACCTGGTCCGCGTCCGGGAACCGGCGCTCGGTGGCGAAGACCGGGCGGGCGTCGCAGACCGTCACGTGGTAGCCGAGGAACTTGCCGACCCGCACCACCGCGGCGGCGAAGTCGATCGCGCCGAAGACGATCATGCGCGGCGCCGGCACGTACGACTCGACGAAGAAGGTGACGGTCCCCTGCGCGGTGGGGTCGCACGGGCGGCCGTCCAGCGCGAGCACCACCCGGCCGGTCCGGCCGGCGTCCAGTATGGCCCGTGCCTCGGCGACCGCCGAACGCTCCAGCGCGCCGGTCGTGGTGAGGGCGGACGGCGTGGGGCGGAGCGTGCCGTGGTGGGCATTGGCGGTGACCGCGACGGTGGCGCCGAGCAGCCCGGCCGGACCCTCGATCACCCGGACCAGCGCGACCGGCGTGCCGGAGGCGATGTAGGCGATGCCGGCGTCGATCGCCGCATCGGCGCCCGGCACGACCGGCTGGACGAACACGTCGAGGATGCCGCCGCAGGTCAGACCCACCGCGAAGGCGTCCTCGTCGCTGTAGCCGAAGCGCTCCAGCACCGGCTCGCCGGAGACGATCGCCTCCTGGCACAGCTCGTACACGGCGCCCTCCACGCACCCGCCGGAGACGCTGCCGATCGCCTCGCCCGCGGCGTCCACGGCCAGTGCCGCGCCCGGGTCGCGCGGCGCGCTGCCGAAGACGCCGACCACGGTGGCGACCGCGAAGGAGCGCCCGGTGGCGTGCCAGGCGTGCAACTGCTCGGCGATGTCCTGCATGTCCGGTGCTCCTGTCGTCTGTGCGGGGGTGGTCGGGGAGAAGCAGTGAGCGCGGTACGGGGGTCGTCGACCCCCGTACCGCGGCGGGTGACCGATCAGTGCACGCCGAGCCATTCCTTGATCGGCGTCAGCGCGAAGTACACGACGAACACCGCGGTCAGAATCCACATCAGCGGACCGGGCTCGCGCCACTTGCCCCTGCCCGCCTTGATCACCACATAGGAGATCACGCCGGCGGCGACACCCGCGGTGATGCTGTAGGTGAAGGGCATCAGCACGCAGGTCAGGAAGGCCGGAATGGCCACCTCGCGGTCCGCCCAGTCGATGTGCCGGGCCTGACTCATCATCATCGAGCCGATGACGACCAGTGCCGCGGAGGCGACCTCGACCGGCACGATCCCGGCCAGCGGGGAGAAGAAGAGCATCAGGGCGAACACGCCGCCGGTGACCACCGAGGAGAGGCCGGTCCGCGCGCCCTCGCCGACGCCGGTGGCGGACTCCACGAAGACCGTCTGGCCGGAGGCACCCGCCAGCCCGCCGATGATGCCGCCGGTGCCGTCGACGAACAGGGCCTTGCTCAGGCCGGGCATCCGGCCCTGCTCGTCGGCCAGCCCGGCCTCGGTGCCGACGCCGATGATGGTGGCCATCGCGTCGAAGAAGCCGGCCAGCACCAGGGTGAAGACCGCGACCGAGGCGCTGATCGCACCCAGGCCCTTGCCACCGAAGGCGCCGAACAGGTCCACGCGGCCGAAGAGGCCGAAGTCCGGCGCGGAGACCGGGCTGCCCGGCCAGACCGGCGCCGAGCTGGCCCAGGCCTTGGCGGGCAGGTGGGCGACCTGGTTGACGACGAACGCGAAGACGGTGCCGGAGGCGATGCCGATCAGGATCGCGCCGCGGACGTTGCGGGCCAGCAGGACGAAGATCGTCAGCAGTGTCACCGCGAAGCAGACCACCGGCCAGCCGGCCAGCTCGCCGAAGGGCCCGAGGGAGACCGGGGTGGGCCCGCCGGTGTGCACGAAGCCGGACTTGACCAGGCCGATCAGCGCCACGAAGAGGCCGATGCCGATGGTGATGGCGTGCTTGAGCGGCAGTGGGATGCCGTTCATGATCTTCTCGCGCAGGCCGGAGACGACCAGCAGCACGATCAGCAGGCCGTAGATGACGCAGAGGCCGAAGGCCTGCGCCCAGGTGGTGTGCGGCACGACCAGGGCGGAGACCGCGCCGGAGACCGAGAGGCCGGCGGCGGCGGCCAGCGGCGCGTTGCCGACCACGCCCAGCAGGATCGTGGTCACGGCCGCGGCGAGTGCCGTCGCGGTGGTGAGCTGCGCGTGGTCGAGCTTGGCGCCGGTGACGTCCGCGCCGCTCAGGATGATCGGGTTGAGCAGGACGATGTAGGCCATCGCCATGAAGGTGGTGAGGCCACCTCTGAGCTCGTCGCCGAAGGTCGACCCTCTGGCCGAGATCTTGAAGTACGCGTCCAGGGCGTTCTTCGGGACCGGGTCCGGCGCGGGTGCCTCGGCCTGCGTGGGGGTGCCGGCCTGGGCGGGAATCTCTTCAGTGGTGCCGGGGTCCGTGGGGATCCGGGTCATGTCCACTCCCAAGTGTCATAGGGGATTGGGGTGGGCGAGTCGACCTGGCTGTCGGTTGGGGACGACAGGAGGGGGACTTGTTCGACTCACGAGGCGCACTCTGTGGTGCCCGCGGTGCGTTGGGGTGGTGCGCACCGCTGCAGAGCCCCGGCGTGGGAGAGGCAGCGGATTGATGCACAACAGTCTTGCCTGGATCTGTTGTCGTGGGTGGGGTGGAGCGGCCCCGGGGCGGCGGGGGAAGACTGGCCGCCGCCCCGGGGAGGTTGGGGGTGCTGCCTAGAGCGTCCCGGTGAGGTGCTCGGGGCGGACCGGCACCCGGTTGAGGGCGATGCCGGTGGCGGCCCGGATGGCGGCCACGATCGACGGGGTGGAGGACACCGTCGGGGCCTCGCCGACGCCGCGCAGCCCGTACGGGGCGTTGGGGTCGGGCAGTTCGAGCATGTCGACCGGGATCGGCGGGACGTCCAGGATGGTGGGGATCAGGTAGTCGGTGAAGGAGGCGTTGCGCACCTTGCCGTCCGTGACGATGATCTCCTCCATCACCGCGAGGCCCAGGCCCTGGGTGCAGCCGCCCTGGATCTGGCCGATCACCGAGAGCGGGTTGAGCGCCTTGCCGACGTCCTGGGCGGCGGTCAGCTCGACGACCTTGACCAGGCCGAGCTCGACGTCGACGTCGACCACCGCGCGGTTGGCGCAGAAGGTGTACTGGACGTGGCCGAAGCCCTGTCCGGTCTCCTTGTCGAACGGGACGGTCGGGCGGTGGTGGTGTTCGCGGGTCAGGTCGATCGCGTCGTCGCCGAGCAGGTCGACCATCGTGACCAGCACGCCCGCCGACTCGGAGACCACCTTGCCGCCGGTCAGCGTGATGTCGTTCCGGGTCCAGCCGTAGCGCTGGCGGCCCTTGGCGATCAGTGCCTGCTTGACGGCCTCGGCGGCCAGCTTGACCGCGCCGCCGGTCATGTAGGTCTGCCGGGAGGCGGAGGTGGAACCGGCCGAGCCGACCTCGGTGTTGGCCGGGTGGATGGTGACCTTCTCGACGCCCAGCTCGGTGCGGGCGATCTGGCCGTGCACGGTGACGCCGCCCTGGCCGACCTCGGCCATCGCGGTGTGCACCATGGCGACCGGCTCGCCGCCGATCACCTCCAGGCGGACCCGGGCGGTGGAGTAGTCGTCGAAGCCCTCGGAGAAGCCGACGTTCTTGATGCCGACCGAGTAGCCGATGCCGCGCACGATGCCCTCGCCGTGCGAGGTGTTGGAGAGCGCGCCGGGGACCTCACGGATGTCCAGGTTGTCCAGGTCCAGCGGCGGCGGCAGCGGCATGTCCTTGACCCGCTGCAGCAGTTCGGCGACCGGGGCCGGCGAGTCGATCAGCTGGCCGGTGGGCATGTGGTCGCCCTCGGACATCGCGTTGAGCTGTCGCAGCTCGACCGGGTCCATGCCCAGTTCGGCGGCCAGCTTGTCCATCTGCGACTCGTAGCCGAAGCAGGCCTGGACCGCGCCGAAGCCGCGCATCGCGCCGCAGGAGGGGTTGTTGCTGTAGAGGGCGATGGCCTCCATCCGTACGTTCGGGATCACGTACGGGCCGTGGCCCAGCGAGGCGGCGTTGCCGACCACGGCGGGCGAGGCGGAGGCGTAGGCACCGCCGTCCAGCACGATCCGGGCGTCGGCGAAGACCAGCTTGCCGTCCCGGGTGGCGCCGTGCTCGTAGGTCATCCTGGCCGGGTGACGGTGCACGTGGCCGAAGAACGACTCGTCGCGGGAGTAGACGATCTTGACCGGCTTGCCGGTGCGCTGCGCCAGCAGGCAGGCGTGGATCTGCATCGACAGGTCCTCGCGGCCGCCGAACGCGCCGCCGACGCCGGCCAGGGTGAGCCGGACCTTCTCCTCCGGCAGTGCCAGCACCGGGGCCATCTGCTGGCGGTCCACGTGCAGCCACTGGGTGGCGATGTAGAGGTCGATGCCGCCGTCCTCGGCCGGCACCGCCAGGCCGGACTCCGGGCCGAGGAAGGCCTGGTCCTGCATGCCGACCTGGTACTCGCCCCTGACGACGACGTCCGCCATCGCCCGCACCTCGTCGGTCACGCCCAGACCGGAGACCAGCTTCTGCGAGTGCACGACGTTGCCGGAGCCGTGCGACTTGTACTCGTGCGGCTCGTGCACGTACCCGTACTTCTCCGGGTTGAGGCACTGCTCCTCGGTGACGATCGGGGTGAGCACCTCGTACTCGACCTTGATCTTCTTCACCGCGCGGCGGGCCGTCTCCGGGTGGTCGGCGGCGACCAGGGCGATCGCCTCACCGTGGTAGCGGACCTTGTCGATCGCCAGCGCCGGCTGGTCCTGGATCTCCAGGCCGTAGAACTTGGAGCCGGGGATGTCCTCGTGGGTGAGCACCGCGTGGACGCCGGGCACCTTGAGCGCCTCGGAGACGTCCACCGAGAGGATGTTGGCGCGCGGGTGCGGTGAGCGCAGCGCCATCCCCCACAGCATGTCCTCGTGCCACATGTCCGAGGAGTACGCGAACTCGCCCCTGACCTTCAGCGTGCCGTCCGGGCGCAGTGGCGAGCCGCCGATGCCGTCCGGGCTGCCGGTGGTGATGTCCTGCAGGTTCTTCTGACCCTGGATGGTGCGCGTGCTCATTCCGTGGACCCCGCCTTCTGGCACTTGCGGGCGGACGCCAGCCGCACCGCGTCCATGATCTTCTCGTAGCCGGTGCAGCGGCACAGGTTGCCGCTCAGCGCCTCACGGATGTCGGTGTCACTCGGCTGGGGGTCACGGTCCAGCAGCGCGTGGGTCTGGACCAGCAGGCCCGGGGTGCAGAAACCGCACTGCACGGCGCCGGCGTCGATGAACGCCTGCTGTACCGGGTCCAGGCCGCTCTCGTCGGCCAGGCCCTCGACCGTGCGGACCTCGCGGCCCTGCACCTGACCGGCCGCGACCAGACACGAACAGACCGGCGTGCCGTCCAGGTAGACCGTGCACGAGCCGCACTCGCCCTGCTCGCAGGCGTTCTTGGAGCCCGGCAGGCCCACCCGCTCGCGCAGCACGTAGAGCAGGCTCTCGCCCTCCCACACGTCATCCGCCTCGACCGGCTTGCCGTTGGCGGTGAAAGTGACCCTCATGCCGCGCTCCTGATCTGCTTGCCGTAGTCGTTCCAGGTCCAGGTCAGCGTGCGCCGGGCCATCACGGCCAGCGAGTGCCGCCGGTAGTCGGCGGTGCCCCGGACGTCGTCGATCGGGGAGGCGGCGGCCTTGACCAGCTCGCCGAACCGCTGGATCACCTCGGTGCCCAGCAGTTCGCCGGACTCCCACAGGCCGCGCTCGGCGAGCACGCCCTGCAGGTACTCCTCCGCCTCGACGGCACGGCGCGGCGTGGGGGCGGCCGAACCGATGCCCGTTCCGACGGTGCCGGTCCTGGGGTGCAGCGCGAAGCCGAACGCGCAGACCGCGATCACCATCGCGTTGCGGGTGCCGATCTTCGAGAACTGCTGCGGCCCGTCCGCCACCGGGATGCGCACCGCGCGGATCAGCTCGTCCTGCTCCAGGCTGTTGCGCTTCACCCCGACGTAGAACTCGTCGATCGGGATCAGCCGGGTGCCACGCACCGAGTGCGCCTCGACGAACACGTCCCGACCGGCGGCCAGCAGCGCTGGGTGCGCGTCACCGGCCGGCGAGGCGCCGCCCAGGTTCCCGCCGACCCCGCCGCGGTTGCGGATCTGCGGCGAGCCGACGGTGTGGGCCGCGAGTGCCAGACCCGGCAGGGGGCCGGAGAGCTCCTCGATGATCCGGGTGTAGGGCACCGAGGCGCCCAGTCTCACCACGTCATCGGTGATGGACCACTCGGACAGCTCAGTCACGCGGTTCAGGTCGAGCAGCGCGGACGGCCGGTGCACGTCGAAATTCATCTCGACCATCACGTCCGTGCCACCGGAGATCGGCAGCGCGGTCGGGTACTCAGCCTTCGCCGCGAGCGCCTCGTCCCAGGTAGCGGGCCGCAGGAACTCCATGCGGGTGTCTCCTCAAGTCGTCGCCAATCGAACCTTTGGGCACCGTGCCCGGACTCCGCAGGGCTTCGCCCGTTCGGGGGCCTCGGCGCGAGAGTCCACACCTTCGGTGTTCGGACTCGGCACCGGAGCGTTGCCGCGGCGTCGGGTCCTGGTCACCGGGGTGTGTCCGGCGGCGTGTGGCCAGTGAACTCCCGTTCGGCCGTCCGGAGGCAGTCACCGATGGCATGAAGCCCGTGCGCCGGGGTCGCCCGGCATCCTGTACGTTCCTCTAAGGGCAATGAATGCCCAGCTGAGCGGTTTTCCAGCCGCCCCATACGACCGTAATCCGGCCGTGATGACGAAGCGACGGCCCCGTGACCCCGCGGAGCGCTGATACGTAACACCGAAGGCCCGGATTCGGGCACACTGTGAGCCCCCTCACCTGCGGCGACCACCCCACGCTGCGCTCACCGCAGCCCGCCCCATCCCCGCTCCCACCCCCACGACCGACCCCCTCCGGCCCCCACAAGCCCAGACAAGGAGTCCGCGGATGCGCGTCCGTGACCTGCTCGCCCCCGGAGCCCCGAGACTTCGGTTGCTCGCCGCCGAGGACGAGCTCGACCGACAGGTCAGCGGCGTCATGACCACGGACCTGCACGACCCGGGCCGCTACCTGCACGGGGGCGAGCTGGTGCTGACCGGGATGCTGTGGCGCGCCGCGCCGGAGGACTCCGAGCGGTTCGTCCGTACCCTGGCGGCCGGCGGGGCGGTCGCCCTGGCGGCGGGCGAGGCCGAGGTCGGGCCGGTCCCCGAGGACCTGATCGACGCCTGCCGCCGGCACCGGATGCCGCTGCTGGCGGTCCCCGACGACATCGCCTTCAGCACGCTGACCGAGTTCATCGGCCGCCAGGTCTCCGCCGACCGGGCCGCCGACCTGGCCGCCCTGGTCGACCGGCACCGGCTGCTGGTCACCGCGGCCGGCGGCGGCGGTCTGGACGCCGTGCTCAACCTGCTCGGCGGCGACCTCGACCTGGACTGCTGGGTGCTCACCCCGACCGGCCGGGTGGTGGCCGGCCCCGCCGAGCACCTCGGCGCCGAGGACCGCGAGCAGCTGGTCCGCGCCCACCTGGCGGCCCAGCGGCAGCGCCGCCGCCCGCCGCACCGGGCCCGGCTGGCCTCCGGCTCGTACTCGCTGCTGCCCGCCGCCGTCGATCCGGAGGACGAGGCGCCGCTCTCCGACTGGGTGCTGGCGATCGCCGGCGACGTCACCGAGTGGACCACCAAGCGCCAGCAGCTCGCCGAGAACCTGTCCCGGCTGGTGGCAGCCGAGCGCACCCGACGGGACGAGGGGCGCCGGCTGCGCCGCCGGCTGGCCGACGAGGTGCTGACCCTGCTGCAGCGCGACGCCGACCCGGCCGAGATCAGCCGCACCCTGCACGCCTCCTCGGCGATGGCCGCCAAGTACGAGGGCGCGGTGCCCAGGACCCCGGTGTCGGACACCTCCTGGCTGGTGCTCAGCGCGGAGGGCACCGGTCTGCCGGACGGCGCGGTGCGGACCATCCTGGAGGAGGCGCTGACCGACACCACCGACCGGGCGCTGGTGGCCGGCACCGGCACCTCAGCGGTGGTCGTGATGCCGGCGCTGGAGGCCGCGGTGCCCGCCGACGCGCTGCGCGACCTGCTGGCGCCGCTGGAGGCCGGGCTCGGCTCGGAGGGCCGGATCACCGTCGGCGTCTCGGCGCCCGCGCTGGAGGCCGGCGGGCTGCGCGGTGCGCTGGAGGAAGCCCGGCACGCGCGGCGGATCGCCGCCGCCCGGGTCGGCCGGGTCTGCGTCTCCGGCCCGGAGGAGCTGGCTTCGCACGTGCTGCTGCTGGCCGCCGTGCCGGACGAGGTGCGCCGGGCGTTCCGCAGCCGGCTGCTGGACAAGGTGATCGGCTACGACATCGAGCACCAGGCGGACCTGGTGCGCACCCTGGAGGCGTTCCTCCGTTCGGACGGCTCGTGGACCCGCTGCGCCGCCCAGCTGCACGTGCACGTCAACACGCTGCGCTACCGGATCGGCCGGATCGAGGAGCTGACCGGCCGTGACCTGTCCCGGCTGGAGGACCGGGTGGACTTCTACCTGGCCCTGGAACTGGCCTGACCGGACGTCGGGCCGACGACCGGTCAGGATCTGGCGATCAGGACGGGGTGATCAGGGCTGGGCGGGGATGATCCCGGTCAGCCACTTGAACACCTGGGGGACCATCGGCTTCCACAGTGCCGGGGTGTGCGGGCCGGTGGTCTCGACCACCGTCACCGTGGTCGGCGCCTTGGCCGCCTTGGCCAGCGCCTGACCGGCCTCGTAGCCGTCGCCCGCGTCCCCGGCCTCGTAGAGCGCGACGTTCGGCGGGGTGGCGGCGTGGGTCAGCACGTAGAGCGGGTTGGCGATCTCGCGCAGGTGCGGGTCCTTGGCGGTCAGCGAGTCCGGCTCGGCGGCCGGGTCGTTGTAGCCGGACATGCTGATGCCCGCGCGGTAGCGGTCGGGGTGCTCCAGCGCCAGCCGGCTGGCGCAGTGCGCCCCGGCCGAGTAGCCGGCCACCGCCCAGCGGCTCGCGGACGGGTCGGCCCGGAAGTTGTCCAGGATCATCTGCGGCACGTCCCGGGAGAGCCAGGTGTCCGCGTTGATCTTGCCCGGCACGTCCGCGCAGCCGCTGTCGGTGCCGGTGCCGAGCAGCTGGGTGCGCGGCGAGACCAGGATGAACGGCGCCACCTGGCCGGACTGCATCAGCGGCTTGAGCTGCTCGGACACCTTCAGGGTGCCGAACCAGGTCTTCGAGGAGCCCGGGAAGCCCGGGAGCAGCTCGACCACCGGGAACTTCTTGTCCCTGTACGCGGGGTCGTTGTACTGCGGCGGCAGCCAGACGTTGACCTCGCCGTCGACCCCGGACAGCCGGCCCTTCAGGTCGGTGGTCTGCACGTCGCTCGGCACGGCCGGGTCGTCGATCGCCTTGAACTGCTGCAGCACCTTGGGCTGGGCCTTGGCGTCCGCGCCGCCGGCGCCCGCGTCGGCCGGCGGGGCGGACACCGAGCGGACGTGGCTGTCGCTGCCGAGCAGGTCGTCCCAGCTGCCGTAGAGCAGGTTGGCGTTGTTCACCAGGACGAAGACCAGCGTCACCGCGGTGGCCTGGCAGAACAGCAGCATGATCAGCCGGGCCAGGGCCTGCACCACCCTGGAGCCGCGGACCCGCCCCCACAGCAGCATGGCCACCACGATGGAGACGGGTACCAGCAGGATCGTGAGGATCAGGAAGGGCTTGCCTGTCAGTTGCATCAGGAGTTCTCGTATCCGGGTCGCCAGCCGCCCCGGACGCCGCTTGCCCGGTGCGCTTACCACTGGAGTGGACGGTCGTGAACGCGTGATCGGTTGCCGCTGAACCTGAGCGGAACCTGAGAGGAAGATCACGCGGGCATGAGAATCCACTGAATGCGGCCGCCCTAGTCTGTCATCTTTGCGACCGAGTCCCCTGCACGGGCCCAGAAAGTACTCAGCGGACTACCTGGCTGCCGCCCGCGAGCCGCCCCGGGGCCGCCCGGATGCCGCACCCGGCTGCTGCCGGCCGGGGCGGCGCGGGAGGATGGCAGCCGAGTCGTCCGTCGTTCCCGCCCCGTCGTCGCCGAGAAGGAGCCACCGCCGTCGTGACCGCCCCCCAAGGCCGGACCGGCCAGCCCGTCCTCCCCGCCCTGCTCGGCCTCGGCCAGCGCGGTGCCGACCGCCGTGGCCGCCGTCCGCTGCCCGCCAGCGTGTTGCGGCTGCCCACGATCGGCATCGACATCGGCGGCACCAAGGTGGTCGCGGGGGTGGTGGACGGCGAGGGGAGGATCGTCGAACAGCTGCGCACCGAGACCCCGCACAAGAGCAAGAGCCCCAAGGTCGTCGAGGACGTCATCGTCGAGCTGGTGCTGGAGCTGGCCGACCGGCACGACGTCCACGCGGTGGGCGTCGGCGCGGCCGGCTGGGTGGACGCCGACCGCTCCCGGGTGCTCTTCGCCCCGCACCTCAACTGGCGCAACGAGCCGCTGCGGGAGGCGCTCAGCGACCGGCTGAAGTTCCCGGTGGTGGTCGAGAACGACGCCAACGCGGCGGCCTGGGCAGAGTGGCGGTTCGGCGCCGGGCGCGGCGAGGACCTGTTGGTGATGATCACCCTGGGCACCGGGATCGGCGGCGCGGTGGTCCGGCATGGCTACGTCGACCGGGGCCGCTACGGGCTGGCCGGCGAGTTCGGGCACATGCAGGTGGTGCCGGGCGGACACCGCTGCCCGTGCGGCAACCGCGGCTGCTGGGAGCAGTACTCCTCGGGCAACGCGCTGGTCCGCGAGGCGCGCGAGCTGGCGGCCGCCGAGTCGCCGGTGGCCCAGCCGCTGCTCGCGATGGCCGGTGGGGACGTCGCGGCGATCACCGGCCCGTTGGTCACCGAGGCGGCCCAGGCCGGCGACCCGATGGCGGTGGAGCTGCTGCACGACATCGGCACCTGGCTGGGCGTCGGCCTGGCCAACCTGGCCGCCGCGCTGGACCCCGGGCGCTTCGTGATCGGCGGCGGCGTCTCGGCCGCCGGCGATCTGCTGCTCGCGCCGGCCCAGGACGCCTTCCGGCGCACCCTGACCGGGCGCGGCTTCCGTCCGGAGGCGCAGCTCGCCCGGGCCGCGCTGGGCAACGAGGCCGGACTGGTCGGCGCCGCCGACCTGGCCCGGTCGGTCGCCCGCCGGTTCCGCACGGTCAAGCGCAGCCGCGCGGAGCGGTAGGGCTCGACCGGCGGGACGGCGTTGTCGGTGCCGGGCGGTAGATTCGGTGACGGGTACCGGCCAGGCGGCCGGTGCCCGTCCGTCCGGGGGCCGGCCGGTGGCGGGAGCCCGGCGCCGGCCCCGCCGCACCGCCCCGGGAGGGCCCCGCCGTGACCGTCCGCATCGCCACCTGGAACATCAACTCCGTCACCGCGCGGCTGCCCAAGCTGCTGGAGTGGCTGGAGGGCGCCAAGCCCGACGTGCTGTGCCTCCAGGAGCTGAAGTGCGCCGCGGACTCCTTCCCCTACGAGGAGGTCGGCGCGCTCGGCTACGAGACCGAGGCGCACGGGACGGGCCGGTGGAACGGCGTCGCCATCCTCTCCCGGCTGGGCTTCGCCGACGTGGTCCGTGACCTCCCCGACCAGCCCGGCTACCTGGCCGACGACGCGCTGCTGCCGACCCTGGAGCCGCGCGCCATCGCCGCCACCTGCGGGCCGGTCCGGGTCTGGTCGGTGTACGTGCCGAACGGGCGCGAGGTCGACCACGCGCACTTCCGCTACAAGCTGGACTGGTTCGAGGCGCTCCGGGCCGCCGTGCGGGAGGACGCGGCCGGCGGTCGGCCGTTCGCGGTGCTCGGCGACTTCAACGTCGCGCCGACCGACGAGGACGTCTTCGACCCGGCCGCCTTCGAGGGCCTCACCCACGTCACCCCGGCCGAGCGGGCCGCGCTGGCGGCGCTGCGCGAGGCCGGCCTGGCCGACGTGCTGCCCCGGCCGCTGAAGTACGACCGGCCCTACACCTACTGGGACTACCGCCAGCTGGCCTTCCCGAAGAACCGCGGCATGCGGATCGACCTCACCTACGGCAACGCCGCCTTCGTGAGCGCGGTCACCGACAGTTACGTCGACCGGGAGGCCCGCAAGGGCAAGGGCACCTCGGACCACGCGCCGGTCGTCGTCGACCTGGCGCTCTGAGTCCACCGGGCGCGCCGGCCCACCGGCCCGGGACCTACACCTGGTCGGCCCAGACGTAGGCCTCGGGCAGCAGCTCGCGGACCGGGACGCCGCGCAGCCAGCCGCCGGTGTTGATGATCACGGTGAGTTCCGGATAGTAGTCCAGCAGCACCTGTCGGCAGCGGCCGCAGGGCGGGATCACCCCGCGGCCGCGGTCCGCCACCGCGACCATGCCGGTCAGCTCGCGGACGCCCTGCGCCACCGCGGCGCCGATCACCACCAGCTCGGCGCACGGCCCGCCGGTGAAGTGGAAGGCGTTCACCCCCGTGACGATCCGGCCGTCCCGAGCCCGGGCCGCGGCGGCCACGGTGTGCAGCTCACCGTGGCAGGCGGTCTCGGCCACCCGGGTGGCCGCATGGACGAGTTCGAGGTCGAGGTCCGGTTCCCGGCACGCGTGGCCGCTGTCCGTGGTCATGGCACTGCCTGCCTCTCTGCCCGGGCCTCCTTCGCCGCCCCGGGGGTCCGACCGTACGACACCGGGACGGTCCGCGCTCCTCGGCCCGCGCCTCAGCGCTCCTCGGCCCGCAGCGCGGCGGTGGCCAGCAGGTACTGGGCGGCCAGGTAGGTGGACATGATCCAGAACTCGTGCCCCGGCAGCTCCCGCCAGCCCGCCAGCCGGGTCGCGATCAGGGTGTCGGAGAGCAGGAACAGCCCGCCGCCGAGCCCGCCGCGCGGGCCGAGGCCGGCCGAGCTCACCGCGGTGGCGGCGAGCAGCAGGCTGTAGCCGGCCACCGGCACCCGCAGCGCGCCCAGCCCCGGCCAGAGCTGACTGATCATCACCGCCCAGGCCGTCCCGTACGCCGCCGCCACCAGGGCGGTGCGGCGCCGGTCGGTCAACGCGCCCTGCTTGGCGAACATCGTGACGAAGCAGACGTGCGCCGCGGCGAACGCGCCCATCCCGGCCAGGAACGCGCTCTCGTCCTCGAACTGCAGCAGGGTGTCCCCGGCCGCGCTCGCCAGCAGCGCGGGGACCAGCGGCCGGGCCGCGCCGGTCGTGCCCGGGTCCTCCGCGCCGGTGGCGCGGGCGGCCCGGGTACCGAGCACGTGCGCGGCCAGCAGCGGCATCAGCGCCGGCTTGGTGGCCCGTTCCACGCCCCGGCCGGCCGTCAGCAGCGCGCCCAGGTGCGCCGCCGAGGTGGCGGCGAAGGCACCCAGCAGCCCGCGGGCTCGTCCGCTGCCGCGGCCCGAGAACGTCGTCGTGCGGATGGCGAGGCTGTTCAGCATGGGGGAGGACCTCCGGGTCGGTCTTGGCGGGTTCGGGTTGCCGGCCCGGAGCCCCGCTCGTCCATCCCCGGCACGATACGGGGACGAGCAGCGGAGCGGGAAGGGGATGTTACTCCCGCGTAGCCCGGTGGCCGCGCGGCCGTCCCCCACGTGTCGCCGTCGTACCGCACCGCAACCGCAAGGCAGCGGCTGAGCCCCCGTCCGGGTGTCTTAGGCTATTGCCCGACAAGATGAAGGCGGGACGGACATGCCGGGCGGTGAGCGCACCCGGCGGCACGGCGGAGGGCGCGTGAACGGGGGCGGAGCGCTGGGCGGTGCCGGTCGGCCCCTCGGTGACGGCGCGACCGTCGGCCGGCCGGGCCCGTTCCGTCCGATCGGCGTACTGACGCTCGAACCGGAGGCCGCGTCAACCCCGCTGCCCGGCCTCCGACCGGACGACGCGCCGGTGCCGGCCGTGCTGCCCCGCACCCGCTGCGCCCACGAACCCGCCGAGGGCTGCCCGCTGGCCCGGTCGGCGCCGGACGCGGTGTCGGGCCTGCTGCGACTGGCCGGACGCTTCGCCCGTGCGGCCGACGACCGTGCGGCCCACGACCTCTTCGCCGCCGCCTTCGGCCTCTACAGCGCCCGGCACTTCGGCCTGGCACCGGATCAGGACGCCGCCGACCTGGCGGAGGTGAGCTGGTGGCACGGCCCGACGGTCGGTCAGCCGCTCGCCCCGGCGCCGGCGCCGGTGTCCGCGCAGCCCAGCGAACCGGGCGGTTCGCCGACCCGGCGCCGCCCGCGCCGCGGTTGCGGTGAGGGGCCGGTGAGCCCCGCGGCCGGGCCCGAGGGCGGCACGGACGGCGCCGGACGGCGTACCGCCGGTCGCCACCGCAAGCCCGAACTGCCCGCCACCGGCGACCGCCCCGACGCGGCACTGGGCGTGGAGCGCCGCACGGCGGCACGGATGCTGCTCGCGCACCCGCTGGTCACCGCGACCGGGCCGCACGCGGAGGCGCTGCCACTGATCCGGCGTCACGCCGACTGGCTGACCGAACGTTTCGACGCGCTGCTGGGCTACCCCCTGGTGGTCACCGACGGCTTCGCCCGGTTGCTGAAGGCCCACCCCGGCGCCGACGCCCTGCGCGGCCTGGAGATCGACGGCAGGCCCTGCCCGCCCGAGGCCTACGCGGCTCTGGCGCTGGCTCTGGCCGAGCTCCTCACCGGGCCGCCCCGCCGGCCGCTGGCACAACTGACCGCCCGCCTCCTCGAACTCGCGGACACCGAGGGCCTCACCGCCCCCGGCCTGCCCGCCCCCAGCGGTCCCACCGCCCCCGCTTCC
This sequence comes from Kitasatospora sp. NPDC024654, assembly GCF_055559155.1. NCBI lineage: Bacteria > Bacillati > Actinomycetota > Actinomycetes > Kitasatosporales > Streptomycetaceae > Kitasatospora > Kitasatospora sp. NPDC024654. Next base: position 168,215 of record NZ_JBVHLF010000007.1, on the reverse strand, counting down.
GCCGTCCGCGCTCCCGCCCTCACCGCGGCGATCGACCCGGGGGCCGTCGCCGCCGCGCTCGACGTCCTGGCAACCTGGCAGGTCCTCTCCACCCCCGCCACCCCCGACGGCGCCCCCGAGCCCTGGCTGGCCGTCGACCAGCAGCTCGCCTGCGCGCTCAGCGTCGGCTGCGCCGACTTCCCCTCCGCAGAGCCGGCGGAACGCTCCGACCGGCACGCCGGCATCCCGGTCGCGGTGCGGCGACGGCTGGCGGAGACCCCGGTCGTCCTCCTGCACGACCTCACCGCGCTGGAGCGGGAGTGGCTCTGGGAGTCCCGCCGGCAGGAGGCGGAGACCTTCGCCGACTTCCTGGGCCTCACCGCGGAGATCCGCAAGGAGGGGGTCGCGCTGCTGGACCCGGCCGGCGAACTCACCGATCTCCGGCTGCCCGGCACCGACGCCCCGGCGCACGCCGCGCTGCTCCTGGTCGAGCGGCTTGCCGAGCTCCTGCGCCCGCTCCCCGAGGACGGCGACGCGGCGGTCGGCGTGCCGATCCCGGAGGCGCTGATCGACGGCATCCTCGGCGACATCGCGGACGAGTACGGCGCCGGCGTGGGGTGGCGGCCCGCCCACCTGGCCCACCGCTCCGCCTTCCGTCGTGAGGTACTCGGCCTGCTCCACCGCATGAGCCTGATCACCCCGGCCCCGGCCGCCACCCTCCCGCCGGCACGCCCGGTCCGCGGCTGGCTGCTCCTGGCCCCGGCCGCCCGCTACGCCGCCCCCGCCGTACTCCGCCCCACCCCCGGCAACGGCCGCCACTCCCGGCGCGCCACGCACCCCTGACCCGCCCTCCTCGAGGAGTCGCTCCCGTCCCCGCACGCGTGCGGGGTCAGGCCGGCCTGACCCCGCGCAGGGCGAACATCAGCGGCACCTTCGGTGCGTCGTCCGGTAGCCGCCACCAGCCGTTCTCCTCCCGCTGCATGCTCGGGAAGCGCGGCCACGGCAGCAGGTCCGTCTCGCGCAGCCCCGCCACCCGCAGCCCCGCGCCCACCACCGCCTGCACGGCGTCACCGATGCCGTGCCGCCATTCGTAGCTCACCGTCGCCCCCAGCAGTGGCGGCCCGTCGGTGTAGGTGTGGGCGGAGTCGATCCGCACCGGCCCTCGGCCGCCCAAGTAGTCGCGGTGGAGACGCAGGTGTCCCTGCTCCTCGCCCGGCTGCGGAACCGGGCCGAGGGAGTTGAGCAGCGGATGGAACTCCACCACGTACAGCACGCCGCCCGGCCGCAGCAGGGTGTGCGCGATCTGCGCCCACCTGGCCAGGTCCGGCAGGTAGCAGAGCGCGCCCTTGCCGGTGTAGACGACGTCGAACCGCCGCCCGTCGAGCGCGGCCACCGCGTCGTGCACGTCGGCCCTGACGAACTCCAGGCCGCGCTCCGCCCCGGCGGCGAGCCGGCGGGCCTGCGCGATGGCCTCCCCGGAGAAGTCGAGTCCCACGGTGTGGGCCGCGCCGCGCTCGGCGAAGGCGCGGGTCTCGGTGCCGAGATGGCACTGCAGGTGGAGCACGGTGCGCCCGTGCAGGTCGCCGAGGTCCTCCCACTCGAAGGGCGCGAACCAGTCGGCGGGGGAGCGCGAGCCGTCCAGCCCGTAGAAGTCACTGGTCGCGTGCACCGGGGTACGGGCGTCCCAGTTCCGCTCGTTGGCCCGCAGCATCTCCGGGACGGTGGGCTCACGGCCTGCTGGTGTCATACCGGCGTTCCTACCCGCGCCACCGGCAGTGCCACACGTGAGGGAGGGCGGGGCGAAGGAGCTTCGTTCGAGGGGAGCCGGCCGGGCGTGGCGGGCGCGGTTCCGGGAGCCGCTGTCGCCGTCAGTGCGAGGCGGCCGCGGCGTTGACCGTGCCGTGCTGGACGGTCTCCACCGTCGCGCCGACGCCGAAGCCGCCGAGCGCGATGGACGCGGCCACCGCCGCGCAGGCCAGGATCCGGCGGTGGCGCTGCGGGAGCGGGAAACCGGAGGAGTTCGCGCCGGCCGCCGTGGCCGGGTGGGCCGAGTCGGCGGTGGCGTCCATCGCGCTCGCCGGGTACGCGTCGCGCAGGTCGCGCGCGTCCAGGGGGTCCAGCGCCGCCGGCCCGGGGAGCGGGCGGGGGGAGCGTGGCAGGTGGTCGTTCATGGTGATGAGCTTCCCAGTCAGGTGTTAAACGATGACGACACGAGGGTGAACGCCGCACCCGTCCCACGCGGCGATTCGGAACGGTGGTCCGGAAGCCTGCGCGGAACCCGCTGCGGCGGGCCGGATTCTGGGTGGGTCCGCTGGTCAGCGGCTTGCGTTCGACTGGAGGAGGGACGGACCGAGCAGGGTGGGGGAGGGGGCACCGGCTCGGCGCCCCGGGGCCGGTCGGAGCACGGCCGGCACGGCGGCGGCCGGCTTTACCGCGCCGTGCCGTGGCAGAAGCTCGGCAGCGGCACCGGGTGCCCGCCGAACCGCGCGCAGGCCCGCGGGGCGACCGGGACCGGACGGCGGCGGACGGTGTGGTCGGTCGCCCGGCCGCGCCGGCCGTGGGAAGGACCGTGGACGGAGGGGAAGGCGGTGGCGGGGCGGGCGGGTGCGCTGGCCGTCTGGACGGACATGCTGATCGGCTTTCGGACGGACGAGAGGAAGGACGCGGTGATGGCGGCGACCGGTCGGCGACGGTGCGGCGACCGGGCGGCCCCGAGTGACGGGCGGGGCCGGTCGGTGTCCGCCAGCATGCCACTCATCTGACTTTCTGTAATGTTCGGTTGCCTGTGGTAATCGACCGTGCTCGGGCGGCACCGCCTGGGCACGCCAAGGGAGATGACCGTGGGACGCGGCGCGCGGCCGGGCTGGGAATTCACCCGGACGGAGGAAGGGCGGAGGGCCGCTCAGGCCGTCCCGTACGGCGCCAGCACCAGGCGCACCACGTCCTCCAGCCGGCGCCGGGCATCGCCCAGGGTGGCCCGGCCGGTGACCCACGCGGTCAGTTCGCCCTGCCAGGCGTGCGCCACGATCCGGCCGACCAGGTCGCTCTCCGCGGGTGGCACGTCGGACATCACCGCCCGCAGCGCCAGCGCGTCCGCCCGGGCCATGCCCTGCAGCGCCTCGCTGGCGAACGGGTCGGTGGAGCCCGCCACCGTCACCCGCAGATGGGCGAGCTGCGGTTGCCGCTGGTACGCCCGCATGCCGTGCCGGACGAACCGCAGCATCCGGTCGGACGGCTCCGACGGGCCGGCCGACTCCGGCAGGCCGCGCGGCCGGCGTGGCTCCGCGACCAGATCGGCGAGCAGCAGCCGGTGCCAGTCGGCGATCGCGGCGGCGAGCAGGTGCTCCTTGGAGGAGAAATAACGGTAGGCCGTGCCGAGGGCGACCCCGGAGCGCTCGCACACCTGCTTCATCTGCAGCCGCTCCACGCCGGTCTCGGTGACCAGGGCGAGCGAGGCCGCGATCAGGCTCCGGCGGCGCTCCAGCTGACGGGGCGACATCGCCTCGATCGGACGGGGTGACAGGTCAACCTTGGTCGTCACCCACACCATGATACGGGCCGCTCCGCACGGTGAATATGACGCGGGCGGGGGTGGGAGCGGGGCGGTGACCGGGCTCAGCCCAGCGGGCGGACCGGTCCGCGCTCGCGCAGCAGCGTCTCCTGGACGGCGGAGGCGACCAGCACGCCGCCCCGGTCGTAGAACTCACCCATGGCCAGCCCGCGGCCGTCCCCCGCGTTCGGGCTGCGCTGCGCGAAGAGCAGCCAGTCGTCGGCGCGGAACGGCCGGTGGAACCACATCGCGTGGTCGAGTGAGGCCAGCGCCACCCGGGTCGGCCCGGTCCGCTGGAACCGGTGCTGCTGCAGGTGCAGCGCGGTGGTGGAGGCCAGCGTCAGGTCGGAGAGGTAGGTCAGCGCGCAGACCTGGAGCAGTGGGTCGTCCGCCGGCAGCTCGGTGCCGGTCCGCACCCAGACGAACTGCTGCGGCATGCCCGGGACGGCGGGTGGCAGGCCGGGTGCGTCGGCCGGGACGAACCGGATGTCCAGCGAGTGGAAGCCGGCGGCCCGGCCGAAGTCCTCCGGGTCGGTCTCGGCCCAGCGCCGGATCGGGTCGGGCAGCTCCTCCGGCCCGGGCACCGGCGGCATGGTGCGCCGGCGCTCGGGCCCCTGCTCGGGCGTCTTGAACGAGGCGGAGAGCGTGAAGATCGCCTGGCCGCGCTGGACCGCCGTCACCCGCCGGGTCGCGTAGGAGAGGCCGTCGCGGACCCGGTCCACCTGGTAGTCGATCGGCTCGGTCGGGTCACCGGGAAGCAGGAAGTAGCCGTGCAGCGAGTGCACCTGACGCCCGGCCCGCACGGTCCGGCCGCCGGCGGTCAGTGCCTGGGCGGCCACCTGGCCACCGAAGGCCCGCATCGGTGCGCCGGCGTGGCAGCGGCCGCGGAACGCGTTCTCGTCGAGCTGGTCGATCCGCAGCAGGTCACGGAACGATCTGCCGGCCCCCGCCTCCTGCTGCCCCACCGTCACCGCGTCAGTCATCGGATCATAGTGACAGAGGGCGGGCCGACCGGGCTGTGAGCTTGGTAACGGGCACCTGCGGGGCGCCGCCGCAGGCGGGCGGGGTGAGCGGCCCGCGCCCGTGGCCGGCCCGCGCCCGCGGTCAGGCGGGGACCTCGTCGCCGTGGGAGGCCTCGTCCGGCACCGACTGCGGCTCCCCCAGTGGCTCGGCGGCCTGCGCCTCGACCACCAGCGGCTCCGGGCGGCCCACCACCGCGCACCACCAGCTCTCCGGCTCGGGCGGCTCGGCCGGCTCGAACGGCACCCCGGGCCGTGGCACGGCCACCGTGACGGCCAGCGACCGGGCCTCGGCGACGGTCCGCTCGACCGGTTCCTCCCACGGGTGCGGCGCGAGGTTGAAGGTGCCCCAGTGGATCGGCAGCAGCACCGCGCCCCCGAGGTCCAGGTGCGCCCGGACGCCCTCCTCCGGTGTCATGTGCACCTCGGGCCAGAACCGGCTGTACGCGCCGATCTGCACCATCGTGGCGTCGAACGGGCCGAGCCGGCCGCCGATCTCCGCGAAGCCGGGGAAGTAGCCGGTGTCGCCGCTGTGGAACACCCGGTGCGCGGGTCCGGCCACCACCCAGGAGGCCCACAGGAAGTGGGTGCTGGTGCGCGGGCCGCGGCTGCAGTAGTGCCGCGCCGGGGTGGCGGTCAGGGTCAGGCCCGCGACCTCGGCCGACTCCCACCAGTCCAGCTCGGTGATCCGGTGCGCCGGCACGCCCCAGTGCTCCAGGTGCGCGCCGACTCCGAGCGGCACCGCGAACTGCGCGCCGCCGCCGATCAGGGCCCGCACCGAGGTCATGTCCAGGTGGTCGTAGTGGTCGTGGGAGATCACCACGACGTCGACCGGACCGAGGTCGGCGATCCGGATCGGCGCCGGGTGCAGCCGCTTGGGGCCGATCCCCGTGAACGGCGAGCAGCGCTCACCCCAGACCGGGTCGAAGAGCACCCGGCGGCCGTCCAGCTCGGCCAGCACGGTGGCGTGGCCGAGCCAGGTCAGCCGCAGCCCGGAGGCGGGCGGGACGGTGAGCTCCGCCGCCCGCAGCGGGTGCACCGGTACCGGGTTGCCGGGTACCCGGCGGCCCCGGTCGGCGGTCAGCTGGGCGCGGGTGACCTCCAGCGCCGACCGCTCGTAGACCAGCCGGCGGGTCGGCACCGGGTTGCGGAAGGCCCCGTCGACGAAGTGCGGGCTGCGCCGGATCCGGGCCAGCCGCTCGCCGGCCGGCTCGGCCCCGAAGGCCTTCGCCCGGACGCGGCGCCAGCCGGCGGTCGACAGCCCGCGCAGTCCACCGGTCCCGGGGGAGAGCAGTTCGGAGACTCGGGAGTACCAGGGGACGGGGCCGGGCAGCACGGCAGCTCCTAGTCCTAGAAGTCCTGGAACGGACGTCACACGACGCCGAGCGGGCCTGCCGTCAGGTGGGCCCGCTCGATACGATCAACACCTCATCGGGAGACTACCGGTCCCGCGGCCGCTCGGCCCGTCGGATCGGGGAGTCGACCCTCCGTTCGAGGCGGCGCTGGACAGGCCGTCAGCAGGCGCCGTGAACGGGTGCAGGCGGCGGCCGTGGGAGCGTCAGACGTAGAAGCGGGTGATCGTCTCCGCGACGCAGTGCGGCTTCGGGCTGGCCTCGCTCACCACCGAGAACCGGACCACGGCCTGCGCCCCGCCGGACACCTCGGTCACCGAGAGCAGTTCGGCGGTGGCCCGGACCGCGGTGCCGACCGGCAGCGGGGCGGGGAACCGGACCTTGTCCGAGCCGTAGTTGACCGCCATCCGGACGCCGCCGACGCTGTAGCACTCCTTGGCCAGCAGCGGGATCAGCGAAAGGGTCAGGTAGCCGTGCGCGATCGGACCGCCGAACGGACCCTCCTTGGCGCGCTCGGGGTCGACGTGGATCCACTGGTGGTCGCCGGTGGCCTCGGCGAACTGGTCGACCTGCTCCTGGGTCACGGTGTGCCACGCGCTGGTGCCCAGTTCGGTGCCGACGGCGGCGGTCAGCTCGTCGAGGGTGGTGAACGTCGTCATGCTGCGCTCCTGAGGGCCGGTGCGGACTCGGGACGGCCGGCTCGGCCCGGCTCGACGGCCGGCCACCCGTTTCGGGGAGCGTAGTCCTACCGGCCGGTCACCCGACGGGCCGGTGCCCGCAAGCCGCGCCGGCGGGCTGCGGGGCGGGAGCGGGCCGCAGGGCGGCGGTGGCGGGCGGGCGCAGCCGGCGCCCGGCGAGCAGCTCGGGGGTGAGCAGGACGAACATCGGCTCGCGCTCGGTCAGCCAGAGCCGCGGCCCGGTGCTCAGCAGCGCGTGGCGCCGCGCCGGGTCGCGGAGCACCTCGGCGCGGCCGTGCGCCAGCACGCTCCAGCCGGTACCGCCGGCGGCGTCGAGGTGGTCGGCCTGGAACGCGACCACCGTGCCGTCCAGCGCGCGGGAGCGGCCGGGGTCCGGCAGCAGCGCGAGGACCAGCCGGCCGTCCGGGTCGAGCCGGAAGACGACCGGCAGCACGGCGGGCAGCGCGTGCTCGGTGTACACCACGCGCCCGATGGGCACGGTGGCCAGCAGGCGCAGGCAGTCGGCCTCGCTCAGGTCCTCGACGCGGTCCGGACGGTCCATACCCCAGATAGTGCGCCCAGGCGGGGCGGGCCGATAGGGCCCATGGTCCCGGAGTCGGCAAGCCCTGGCGGAGAGTGACCGGGATCACCGTCCGGGTGGGCCGGGGTCACCGTCCGGGGGGACCGGGGCGGTCCACTTCGCCGGACACCCGATCGAGGTGTTCTCGCCGAGACCCCCACCCGGCGGGCGGCCGTGCGGCAGAGTGTGAGGTGAGCGACGCGCCGGGGGCGGTGACGTCCCGTCGGTGACCCGGTCCGGCGCCGGCGGGACGGGCGCCGTGGGTGGCGTGCGGAAGGTGGCGCGCGATACCAGTGGGCCGGGCGGGAAGCGGCGGGTGACGCCGGCGGGGTGGCGACGGGCGACGAAGGGGTGCGGGCATGAGCGGCGGGGTGGAACTGGTGGTGATCGGCGCGGACGGCGGTCCGGAGCGCAGCTTCGGCGGCTCGGCGCGGGCCGCGCACGGCGCGCGGCTGTTGGCCGAGGCGCTGCCCGGGGTCTGTTTCGACACCGGCAACCAGGGCTGTCGGACCACGCTGGTGCCACCCGGAGCGGACGCGAACACGATTCTGACCGCGCTGCGCGAGGCGGCCAAGCAGGAGGGGCGCTGGCTGGTGGTCTGCCTGCTCGGCCAGCTGGTGGCCGACCCGCGCGCGCGACGGCTGGCGCTGGTCACCGCGGGCAGCACTCCCGACAACGCCTACCGGCGCGGACTGGCGTGGGACTGGGTGGTGAGCACCATGGTGCACGGCGCGCAGGAGGAGGCACTGCTCCTGGTGGACGCCGTCGCCGCCCCGGACACCTGGGCGGCGCTCGGCGGATCCACCGGCGAGCAGGGGGCGGCCGAGCTGCTGGCGCACTCCAGAGTCCCGCTGTGGGGAAGAGTCGGGCCGTACCCGGGTGGTCGGCGCGGCCGGTCGGCGGTGCTGCCGGGCGCGGAGGGTTCGTTCAGCTGGGCGCTCGCCCGGGTGCTGGAGAAGGGCGTGCCGGGTGCGCCGCCCGCGGTCGGGCCGGCCGACCTGCAGCCCGCGGTGGCGGCGGAACTGGCGTGGGGCGAGCTGGCGTCGGGGGTCGAGGCACGGCTGCTGGTGCCGCCCGCCGGTGGCCGGTTGTTGATACGCAATCGCGCCGCGGTGCGCGGCGCGCTGGCCGGATTGTCGGTTTCCGAAGAACTGTTGGCTGTTCTGTGGCGGGAAAGTGCCCCAACCGATCCGCCTTCCGCGTAAGGTCAGGGGCCCAAGGTGTTGCCGGGCGCGGGTGGGTTGGCGAAGAATCGGTGCCCACGCCGTACTTGGGCAACAGGTGGGTGTTTTCTGCCAACTTCGGCCGGTTGTCGTCGAGTTAGTCGCGGCAAGGTGGGGTTATGTGCCGTAGCAAGGCTTTGTCACGCCTGAGGGCGGTCTTACGCCTGAGGGCGGTCGGGGTCGGTGCGACGGTTCTGCTCACGCTTTTCCCGGCCGGTTGCGCGGCCTCGGCGGGGACCGCGGCCCGGCTCGCACCGGGCGTTCCCGGTGCGGGAGTTGCCGGCGGCTCGGGGGTGCCTTCGCCGTCGTCGTCGGAAGCGTCGCCGGGTTCCTCCGGGGTGCCGCAGTCCGGTGTGCCGCAGCCCGGTCCGTCGGGCGGCGCGGCGGTTCCCAGCAGCGGACCCGATGCGGCGGTGGCGCGGGTGGTGCTCCGGGCCTACCAGGCCTGGTGGGCGGCGCAGGTCCAGGCGTTCGCCACCGGCGACCAGACCGGTGCGCAGGTGCGGGCGTACTCCAACGGGCAGGCGCTCAGTCAAGTGCTGGTCAGCCTGCAGCAGTTGCACCAGGCGCAGCTGGTGATGACGGGTGCGCCCGCCACCAACCCGGTGGTTCGACAACTCGACCTGCGGAGAAGTCCGCAGAGCGCGGTGATCGAGGACTGCGTGGACGTCACCGGCTGGCACCAGGCGGACGCCCACAGCGGCGCGATCGAGGATCCACCGCAGCGCCTCACCCGCTACCCGGCGACCGTGGTGCTGCGGATCAATGACAGCAGTTGGAAGGTATTCGAGTTCAACCGCGAGGCGGGCCGGACATGTTGAGGTCATTACGCCGCACGATGGGCCAACTCCTGCTGATCGCCGGTCTGCTGGCCGGCACGACCCTGCTACCCGGCACGACCCCACCCGCCGCGGCGGCCGGACCCACCAGGGGTGGCGTCAACCCCTGTGTGGTGTTGGAGGTCTGCGTGGTGGTCACCTCACCGGGGAGCAGCCCGACGCCGGGCTCCGGCGGTGGTGGCGGTACCGGCTCGGGTGGTGGCGGCCCGGCGATGTGCAGTTGGAACGGTCAGCAGTGGCCGTGCTGGGATCCGGACTACGGCTGGTTCGACAGCTCGTCCGGCTGCTACTTCGACGAGTTGAGTCCGCAGCCGGATCCGGGCGATCCGCTCTGGGACGGCCACAGCTCGAGTGACGGCGCGGTGTACGCCAAGACGTGTGCGCTGACCGGCGGCGGGCTGGAGGTCGAGAGCCCCGTCTGGCTGGCCAAGCCGCCGGGGACCGGGCAGGCGCCACCCGACCCGGGCACGGCGGCCCAGATGGCCATCAAGCAACTGAAGTTCGCCAAACCGGTGGTGCACACCGCGCCGGCCGGAACGGCGCTGGTGGGGGTGCCGGTCTGGTTCTGGTACGAGACCTCGGCCGCGGACCAGGACCAGACGGTCGGACCGCAGAGCACCACGGTCTCGCTCAACGGCCTCTCGGTGACCGCCACCGCGCGGCTCGACCACGTGCTCTGGGACCTCGGCTACGTGGATCCGACGACCGGCCAGGAGGCGGTGCTCGACTGCAAGGGGCCCGGGGTGCCGTACCAGCCGGGCCTGGAGCAGGACGTGCCGGCCGGCGCGTGCACCAGGACGTTCAGCAAGGCGACCACCCCGACGGCCGCTCCCTCGGCCGCCGCGGGGGGCCCGGCGGGGTTCTACCTGACGGCCACCGAGTACTGGACGGTCAGTTCGTGGAACAACACCGCCGGCGACCAGGCCTATCCGGACCTCACGATCACCGTGGCGAGCGACCCGATCGGGCTGTCGGTGAACGAGTTGCAGGTCCTCAACTAGCCCGTGGCACAGCACCTGTACCCGAAACCCCGTACCTGGTGGTACCCCGTACCTCGTGAGGAAGGCCGACGCCCGATGGAGAACCGCACCTTCCCGGCACCGACCCTCGGCAGGTCCGCCTTCGGCCGGGAGCAGGCGGCCGGGGTGGCGGTGCCGGCACGCTCGGAGGAGCGGCCGGACCCGGTCGCGCCGTCCCGTTCGCTGCGCGCCCGGCGCCGCCGGCCCGCGGTGATCGCGATGGCCGCCACGCTGATCGCGGCCGGCGGGCTCGGTGGCGCCGTCCTCTACAACAGCACCGGACAGCGGATCGCCGTGCTGGCGCTGGCTCGTGACGTCCCGTACGGACAGCCGCTGACCGCGGCCGACCTGGTGGTGGCGCGGATCGCCAGCGACCCGGCGCTGGCTCCGGTGAACGCGGCCGACGAGCAGCTGGCGATCGGCCAGCGGGCCACCACCGACCTGCACCGCGGGGCGCTGCTGCTGGTGGCGGACATCACCCGGGCGCTGGTGGTGCAGCCGGACCAGCAGGTGGTCGGGGTCTCGCTCAAGCGCGGCCAACTGCCCGCCGGCGACCTCGAGGCCGGCCAGCAGGTGGTCCTCGTGCTGACCGGCGATCCGTCCACGGGCGGACTGCCCGGGGGCTCGCCGACCACGATGAACGCGGTGGTCGCGGACGCGAGCAAACCGGACGGCGACGGCGGGCAGGTGGTGAACGTCGCGGTGCCGGCGAGCAACGGGCCGACGCTGGCGGCGTGGGTGGCGAGCGGTCGGGTCGAGGTGATCCTGGCGGCGCGGTCGCCCTCGTCCGCACCACAGGCGTCATCGAGTCCGAGCACGGGTGGCCAGAGCGGGGGCGGTTCCTGATGGCGGTGATCGCGATCGCCGGTGGCCCGGGCGCGCCCGGGGCCACCACCACGGCCCTCGCCCTGCTGCTCGCCTGGCCGCTGCCGGCCGGGCGCAGGGTGCTGCTCGTCGAGTGTGACCCGGACGGCGGGGCGGCGCTGGCCGGCGCGCTGGAGGGCCGGGTCGAGGCGGTGTACGGGCTGCGCAACCTCGCGGTCGCGGACCGGCGCGGCCTGCTCGCGCAGACCCTGTGGGAGCAGCTGATCGACGTCTCACCACAGGGCGCGGGGGACCGGCTGCTGCTGCCCGGCCTGACCGATCCGGCCCAGGCCGCCGGGCTCGCCTACACCTGGGAGCCGCTGGTCGAGACGCTGCACGGGCTGGAGGCGCAGGGCTACGACGTGCTGCTCGACCTCGGTCGGTCCGGCGCGTTCGGGCGCAGCGCGGTGCTGGCCCGGCGGGCCGACGCGGTCGCGGTGACCGTGCGGAGCACGCTGCGCGGGCTCAGCACGGCCCGGCCGCGGCTGGCCGCGCTCCGCGCGGACCTGGAGAGCGCCGGGACCGGCGCGGACGCGCTCGGCCTGCTGGTCGTCGCCGAGGGCCCGTACCCGGCGGCGGAGATCACCCGCGAGTTCGGGCTGCCGGTGCTCGCCACGCTGCCGCACGCGGTCCGCACGGCCCGCGTCCTCTCGGACGGCGGTGACAGCACGGACCGGCGGTTCGTCCGCTCGGAGTTGATGCGCACGGTACGGACGGCGGCCGACGAGTTGCAGGCGCTCGTCGGGCGGCGGCGGGTGCGGCTCACGCCCGGGGCCTCCGCCGGGGCCGGCACTTCGGGTGGGCCCGCCGGCTCGGGTGTCGCCGCCGCTGTTCCCGGTGTCCCTGTTGTCCCGGGCGTTCCCGCCGGCCCTGCTGTCACTGCCGGCCCTGCCGCCACCGGCGCCCCTGCGAGCCCTGCCGCCGACCTCCCGGGCGGCCCCGGCCCCGCTGGCGAGTGGAACGGCTGGGCGGACCCGTCGACCGTGGACTCCTACCCCCTCGCTCGGCCCCAGGAGTCGGCTCCGCCGGCTTTCCACGCCGAGGGGCAGGCCCATGAACCGCACGGCGGCGGTGCCTACGCCCCACCGTCCGGTCAGAACTTCGGTCCGGTCGGCGAACCGGCCTGGGCGGAGGGCACTCCCTTCACCCCCGGGCCCCCGGTGAACGGTGCGGTGCTCCCCGGCCCGATGGCCGCGGCCCCGGCACCACGGCCCGGTCCGGCCGGCTACGCCGCTGCGTCCGGTCAGCTCTACGGGCCGCAGACCGGGCCCGCCCAGGAGACCGGAACCGCGCCGGAACCCGCCCCTGCCCCCGTGCCCCCGCCGTTCGCCGGAATAGCGCCACATCCGGCCGCGCCCGCACCGTTCCCCGCCCCCGCGGAGAGCGCCGACGCCCCGGGAGAGGTGCTCCGTGCGCGGTAGCCCGATGCGGGACGTGCCCGCGACCGCCCCGATTGGCCCGGCCGATCCGGCCGCCCTGCCGTGGGCCGTGGTGCCCGGCACGCGTCCGGCGGCGCCCGAGCCGTCGGGTGCCGGGCCGCGCGCCGGTGCACGGGTGGCGGCGGCCCGTCCGTCCGTCCCGTCCGCCACCACCGCGCCGACGCCCGGCGCGACCGCCACCCCGTCGGGCCTGCCCGTGCTGCCCGCCAGCGGGACGTGGGAGGTCGGGGCGGTCCCCGCCGTCGATCCGCAGGTCGCCCGCGAGCTCAAGCGGCAGGTCGCCACCGAACTGCACCAGCAGCTCTCCCGGGCGCCCGGGACCCACGGGCCCGACACCGACCGGGCGACCCGGCGGCAGCGTGGCCGGGCGCTGATCGAGGAGGCGGTGGCCCGCTGGTCCGACGCGTACGCGGTGACCCACGGGGTGAGCCCGACCCGCGAGCAGGACCGCGCGCTGGCCGAGGCCGTCTACGACCTGATGTTCCGGGCCGGCCGGTTGCAGCCCTACCTGGACGATCCCGACATCGAGAACATCGTGATCAACGGGTGCGACGACGTCTGGGTCTCCCGGGTCCACCAACCCCTGTGCCAGGTACCGCCGGTGGCCAACAGCGATGCCGAACTCATCGAGCTGCTCCAGGACTTGGCCCGCCAGCACGGCGGCGGTGAGCGGACCCTGAGCACCGCGAGCCCGACCCTGGCGCTGCGCCTGGAGGGGGGCATGCGGCTGCAGGCGCTGACCGAGGTGACTCCGCGGCCGTACGTCGCGATCCGCCGCCACCGGGTGGCCTCGGCCACCCTGGCCGATCTGGTGACCCTGGGGACCGTCGATTCGACCATCGCCGCCTTCCTGGCCTCGGCCATCCGGGCCCGGAAGAACGTGATGATCACCGGGACCCAGGGCGTCGGCAAGACCAGCCTGCTGCGGGCGATGGCCGCCGAGATCCCGCCGGACGAGCGGATCGGCACTCTGGAGTCGGAGTTCGAGCTGTGGCTGCACACGCTGGGACACCTGCGCCAGGTCGTGCCGATGGAGGCCCGGGAGGGGAACGGCGAACGGGTCGACGGCCGGGTCGCCGGTGAGCTCACGATCGGTGAACTCATCCCGGCCGCACTGCGGATGACGCTCTCCCGGATCATCGTGGGCGAGGTCCGCTCGGGCGAGGTGGTGCCGATGCTGCGGGTGATGACCAACGGCGAGGGCGGGTCGATGTGCACCCTGCACGCCCGGGGACCGCACATGGTGGTCGACCGGATCGCCGAGCTCTGCCTGGAGTACGGCTCACACATGACCGACAGCCTCGCCTACCGGCTCACCGCCAACGCGGTGGACCTGATCGTGCACGTGGCGATGGTGGACGAGACGGCCGTCGGCGGGCAGCGTCACCGGTTCGTGTCGCACGTGCTGGAGGTGACCGGGCTCGGGGAGAACGGCAGGCCGGCGCTCAACACGGTGTTCGGCCCCCGCCCGGATCTCGGCGAGCCCAGAGCCGTCCCGCACACGCCGCCGCACTGCCTGGACGACCTGCGGCGGGCCGGCTTCGACGCCGGGCTCCTGCAGTCGGCGCACGGCAGTTGGAGTGCACCGCTCTCGTTGCGGATCGGTGGTCTGCGATGAAAACAGTGCCCGAAACGAGAGCGGCGCTCTGCTCGCAGCTCAGGGTGTCGGAGGCGAGAGCAGTGCTCTGCTCGCAGTCCACGGCATCCGGCGCGAGAGCACTGCTCTGCTCCCGAGATCGCTGTTCCAAAACGAGAGCACTGATCTCGTTGCGGGCGCTGCTCACGGACGGGAGCAGTGCTCTCGCGCCGAAGCCGAGAGCGCTGCTCGCGAAGAAGAGCGCCGCTCCCATGCCAACGCCGCCAACCCCGAGAGCACCGCTCACCACCCTTGGAAGGGGCCACTGATGCTCCTCTACACCCTGTGCGGGGTCCTGCTGTCGGGTGGTCTGGTCGCACTGGTCGTCGGCGTTCGCGGCAGCCGGGCCGCCCGGCCCGCCGAGCCCGGACCGCTCGCCACCCGGGCGCACGTCCTCTGGTACGGCGCGCCCGGTGCGGCGAGCCCCGGTACGGCCCGACTGCGCCGGATCCAGCTCGGCCTCTCCCTGGCCGCCGCGCCGCTGCTCTGGCTGTTCACCGGGATCCCGGTCACCGCCGGCCTGGCGCCGCTGGCCTTCTTCGGCCTCCCCTGGCTGTTCGCCGCGACCCGCTCGGACACCCGGCAGATCGTCCGCTTGGAGGCGCTGGCCGAGTGGACCCAGCGGCTGGCCGACGTCCTGCTCCTCGGCACCGGCCTCAACCAGGCGCTGCTGACCAGCCGTCGGACCGCCCCCGCCGCGCTCGCCGACGAGATCGACGATCTCGCCTCCCGCCTGCAGGCCCGTTGGCGGGTCGAGGACGCGCTGCGCGCCTTCGCCGACAGCCTCGCCGACGCCACCGCCGACAAGGTGCTGGCCGCCCTGCTGCTGCGCTCCGGCGACAGCGGTCCGGGGCTGGCGAGGTCGCTGGCCGACCTGGCGGACTCGGTCCGCGACGAGGTGCGCCAGCGCCGCTCGATCGAGGCGGACCGGGCCAAGCACCGGACGACCATCCGCTGGTTGGTCGGAATCATCCTGATCGTGATCGTGGTCGGCTCGTTCAACAGCCGCTACACCGCGCCCTACAGCACCTTCCAGGGCCAGCTGGTGCTCGGCGTGCTGGCCGCGCTCTTCGTCGCCGTGATCGCCTGGATGCGGTCGCTCGCCGCCAATCCGCCGCTGCCACGCCTGCTGGAGCCCGACCGCCGCAGCCGGGTGATGGCACTGCCGGAGTCGGACGGCGAGCACGACCCGGGCGACGACCGCGGACTCGCCGACCCCGCCCACGGCCCCGACCCGGCCCGCACCCCCGACGACGGACCGGCCGCCGGCCAGTCCCTGCTCAGGGAGGCCCGGTGATCTCGCCCTGGGCCGTGCTGGCGGGTGCCGCCGCCGCCGGCGGACTCGCCGTGCTGATCTCCGAACTCCGCCCCGCGCCACCCGACCTGGGTCAGGCCCTGGAGCGCCTGCACCGCGCCCCGAGCCCCCGGCGGACGGCCGCCACCACCGCCCGGGCGAGCTGGTACGACCAGCTCGGCGCCCGCGCACTGGCCGTGGTCGGTGCCCGGGTGCCGCGGCAGGAGCTGGCTCTGATCGGCCGCGCCCCGGCTCGTTTCATGGCGCACAAGCTGCTCTTCGCCCTGATCGGCCTGGTGCTGCCCGGCTACCTGTCCGCGATGGCAGCGGTCGGCGGCGTGGCCCTGCCGGTGGCGGTTCCGATGCTGGCCGGGCTCGGCATGGCCGCGGGCGGCTGGCTGCTGCCCGACGCCATCGTGCAGAGCGAGGCGAAGGAGGCCCGGGTCGAGTACCTGCACGGCATCGCCGCCTACCTCGAACTCGTCGCGCTGGAGCGGGCGTCGGACCACGGTCCGGCCGAGGCGATGCGCCGGGCGGCGGCGATCGGCCGCGGCGCGGTGCTGCGCCGGATCCGGGACGCCCTGGAGCGGGCCGCCACCGACCGGCTGCCGCCCTGGGACGGCCTGGACACGCTCGCCGAGGAGCTCGGCCTGACTCCGCTGCAGGACGTCGCCGACATCATGCGGATCTCGGGCACCGACGGCGCCGCCGTGTACGACACCCTGCGGGCCCGGGCCAAGGGTCTGCGGGACGAGCTGCTCGCCGACGAGCTGGCCAAGGCCGGCACCGACAGCGAGCGGATGGTGGCGCCCGGCGCGGCGCTCACCCTGCTGATGACCGTCCTGATCGTCTACCCCGCGCTGTACCAGATGCTCCATGTCTTCTGAAGGGCCGGTCTTCCGAAGGACCGGCCGATATCCCCCGCTGCACACCCGTCCGGATCAAGTCCACTCCGGCCCACCGGAGTTCCGTCCCCCCTGGGAGAGCGAATCATGAAGTCCCTGCGCAGTCTGCCCCGCCAGTTCCTGCAACCGCTGCTGCTGCCGCTGCTGCTCGCCACCGCCCTGCTGCGGGTCCACACCGGACGGCTGCGGGCCGCCCGGTCCGCGGGCGACCGCGGCGCGCTGAGCGTCGAGATGGCGCTGATCGTCATCGTGGTGATCGGCATCGCCGGCGCGGTGCTGGCGGCCCTGACCACCCTGGGTGGCGCGGTCAGCAAGCAGGTGCCGACCACGATCCCCAACGGCGTGCACTCGTGACCGGGCGCCGCCGGTGGGACGACAGCGGAGTCCTCAGTCTCAGTTTCGCGCTCGTCTTCCCGGCGGTGCTCTTCCTGGTCATCGGGGTGGCCCAGGTCGCGCTGCTCTGGTACTCCGACTCCGTCGCGCTGACCGCCGCCCGGGAGGGCGTGGACGCGGGACGCGGGTACCAGAGCAACGACCAGGCCGCCCAGCAGCGCGCCACCGACTTCCTCGCCCTGTGCCAGGGGCTGCTCGACAAACCCGAGGTCAAGGTGGAGCACCCGGACCCCAACACCATCAGGGTCACCGTGCGCTTCGAGCCGCTGTTCCTCCCACCGGGGGTCAGCGGCCTGTGGATCACCCAGAGCGCCACGGCACCGATCGAACGGTACGTGGCGCCATGACCGTCCGTGGCGCCACGACCGCCCGTCCGTCCGGCGGGCCCGATCCGCAGCGCGGCAGCCTGGCCATCGAGGCCGCGATCCTGGTGCCGGCCATCCTGGTGCTGTTCTGCCTGGTGATCGTGATCGGCCGGCTGCAGGTGGTCGGCGGCACGGTCGACGAGGCGGCCCGGACCGCGGCCCGCAGCGCCACGCTCGACCGTTCGACCCGCTCGGCACAGGAGGTCGCGAGCGAGTCGGCCGCCGAGGTCCTGCGCGCCCGGGGCGTGGTCTGCCCGGACCTCGCCGTCTCCGCGACGCCGGAGCAGCTGCCGGTCGGCGACACCACCCTGAACGCCGTCAACGTCACCGTGACCTGCCAGGTCAGGGTGAGTGATCTGTTCCCACTGTGGGTACCGGGCTCGGAGACGATGACCGGGAGCTTCACCTCGGTCATCGACCGCTACCGGTCGCAGTAGCACACCGTACGCCCTGGGGAGGGGTAGTGAGGGTCCGTCGGGACGCCCGCGACAGGGGCACCGTCTCGATCTTCGTGGCACTGAGCGCCGCGATGATGCTGATGTTCGTCGGCATCGTGCTCGACTGCGGCGGGCGCCTGCGGGCGATCGCCAACGCCGACGCACTGGCGCAGGAGGCCGCCCGGGTCGGCGGGCAGGAGATCGACCAGCGGGCCCTGCTCACCGGCCAGGGTCTGCTGATCAACACGGCCGAGGGATACGCGGCCGCCAACGCCTACCTCAGGCCGTACGGGCTGCACGCCGATCCGCCGGACGGCAGTCCGCCCGCGGCGCTCGCCACCTCGATCACCGTGGTGATCAACACCACGTATCGGACCGCCCTGCTGGGGCTCTTCGACACACCCACCCTGACCGTGCAAGGAACCGGCACCGCCACCCTGGTGCCCGGCGATGAGGAAGCGGGGGGCGCCTGATGGCCGCACCACGAGCCAAGGTCCATGCCCGCCCGAACCCCGAGGCGGCCTCCGGCGCCCCGAACGCCGCGAGGTCCCAAGGGAGTTCGCTGGGCGGAAAGCCGAACTCCGGCCCGCCGGGGCGTGGTTCGGACACGCTGCGCTCACTCCCGGCCGCGCTCGGCGCACTGCTGGCGCTCGCCGTGCTGCTGCTCGGCGTGCCCGCGCTGCTCTGGTACGGCACCGACGCGGTGCTGGCGATGGGCGGGGTGGATCTCGCCGACCCCGGTGCGCTGCTGACCGGTCCGGACAACGGACAGCTCTTCCTCTGGGCGCTGGTCGGCATCGGCTGGATCGGTTGGTTCTGCTTCGTCTCGTCCGTCCTGCTGGAGGTCCCCGCCCAGTTGCGCGGACGGGTGGCCCGCCGGATCCCGGCCTTCGGCTGGAGTCAGCGGATGGCGGCGGGTCTGGTCGGTGCGGTGATCGCGCTGCTGCCGGTGGCCGGCGCCTCGTTCGCCGCCACCGTGCCACGACTGCCGGCCGCCACGGCTCCCGCCCAACTCGCCGCGGCACCACGGCTCGCGGCGCTCACCGCCGGTCCGTCGGCGACCCCGGTGACCGCGCTGCAGGCCTCCGATCCCCAGCAACAGCCAACCTACACCGTGCGGGACAGCCGGCCCGCCGACAGTCTCTGGTCGATCGCCGAGCGTCAACTCGGCTCGGGCGACCGCTGGCAGGAGATCGCCAAGCTCAACGACGGCCGGGTGATGGACGGTTCGGGGGCCCGGTTCGACGCGGACCGGCCGATCCAGCCCGGTTGGCAACTGCTCATGCCGGCCGACGCCGAGCCGGACGGCTCTGCCGCCCAGGCCGCCACGCCCGCCCCCGCGGCGCGGCGGTCCGCGCCGGCCGGGGACGCGCGGCCGGCCAGCACCACGGTCCGCGACGGCGACACGCTGTCCGCCATCGCCCAACGGGAGTTGGGCAGTTCGGACGACTGGCCGCAACTCTTCGACGCCAACAAGGGGGTGCAGGCGCCGGACGGGGAGCGGCTGACCGATCCCAACGTCGTGGTGCCGGGCATGGTGCTCACCATCCCGGGCGCCCAGGCCACGCCCGCCCCTGCCGCCCCCGCCCCGGCGGCCCCGGCGCCCGCGCCTGCCCAGGCGGACCCGGCTCCCGCGGCCCCGCAGCACGACCCGGGCCTCCGGGGCGACGCCCACCCCGGCGGGGCGCCCGGGCCGTCCGCCGACGCCCGGCCGGCCACCCCGGCCCACCCGCGCGGCGGCCGGGCCCAGACGCGCAGCCATGACGGAGCCCGGGCCGAGGACCCGAGCGGCGACTACACCGACGCCCTGGCCGTCTCCGGGGTCGGTGTGCTGCTCGCCGCCGTGCTGATCGGTGCGGTCGCCCACCGGCGCGGTGCCCAACAGCGGGCCCGCCGGCCGCGTCGCCGGATCCCGCTGCCCGCACCGCCCGCCGCGGTCTTCGAGTCCGAACTGAAGACACGTCAGAACAACTACGGCCTCGACCTGTTGAACCGTGCGTTGCGCACCATGGCGCGCAACGTGAGCCGGACCGGCAAGCGGTTGCCCGCGCTCGCCGCGGTCCGGGTGACCACCGGCGGCACCGTGGAGCTGCACCTGGCCGTGGCGGCCGCACCGATCGCCCCGTTCCGGGCCGCGCACACCGCCAACATCTGGTGGTGCACCGCCGATTCGGACGGGCTGTTGACCGCCGAGCAGGCGGCCAAGGTGACCGCCCCCTACCCCGCGCTGGTCACCCTGGGCACCGCCGCTGACGGCGCGGCCGTCCTGGCCGACCTGGAGACCGCCCGGCTGCTGCACCTCTCGGGTCAGCCGGAGGACGCCCGCGACGTGCTGCGCACCATCGCGCTGGAACTCGCGCACAGCCCGCTCGCCGACAAGCTCAACCTGCACCTGGTGGGCTTCGCCGACGACCTGCCGGTCTCCGACACGGTGGTCGACCGGGTCCACCGGTACGCCAGCCTGGAGGCGGCGCTCGACGCGGTCGGCCCGCGCACCGACCGGGCCCGCGCCACCCTGGTGGCCGCCGGGGCCACCCACCCGAGGGACGCGCGCAGTCGCGGCCAGGCCGACGAGGCCTGGGTGCCGGAGATCGTGCTCTCCGTCCAGTCACCCGGCGGGGAGCTCCCGGCCGAGCTGGGCCGGCTGCTGGACGGCCGCCCGCGCACCTGCCTCGCCGTGGTCACCCGGGCCCCCGAGCGCGGCGCCGGCCCGGTCGCGCGCTGGACGCTGCCCAGCAGCGGCCCGGCCACCCTGCCCGGCCTGAACCTGCAACTGCAACTGCAGCGGCTGACCGACGAACAGTACGCGCACTGGACCGAGTTGCTGCACACCTCCGGATCCACCGAGCAACGGCCCGCGCCCGACTGGACGTTGGACGGCGACGAGCTGGACCCGTCCGAACTGCCGGTGCCAGTACCGGTACTGGCCGGAGTTGGTGCGTCCGACCTGCCGTTCATCGGCGCCTCACTGCCGGAGGGCCTGCCGGAGAGCGGCCCGCGGTTGATCGCCCGGGTGGTCGGCACGGGCAGCAGCCCGTTCGCGACCGTCGACCCGGCTGCCGCACCGTGCGGCGGCACCGGTGACGCCACTCCGACGGTGGTACCGGTGCTCCCGGCCTTCCCGCTGCGGCCCCGGCACGCGCTCAACGGCCGTGGCCTGCAGGCCAGCCAGCCTCCGGTGGCCGCGGTGTCCCCCGTCCCCCCGGTGGCGCCGGTACTCCCGGTTCCCCTCGTGTCGCCCGAGACCCGGCCGGACATCGAGCCCGCCACCGACGACCCCACTCCCACCGACCTCGTCCCCACCCCCGGCCCCACCGAACTCGTCGCAGTCCCCGACTCCACTCCTGACCCCACCCCCGAGCCCCTCCCCACCCACGACACGGCCCCCGCGCTCGCCGAGGCCGACCCCGGCGTCCCGTCCCGTCCGGAACCAGCCGCCCCCGCCCCGCTCACCGCGACGACCACTCCCGTCCGCAGCGACGCCGACGACCTGCTCGCCATCCTCCGCTCCCCGGAGGCCCACGCCTTCCGCGCCGCTCCCCGGATCCGTCTGCTCGGCCCGGTGGACGTGCTCGGCGCCATCGGCCCGGCCGAGCCGTCCGCCCGCCCCGGCCTCACCGAACTCGCCGCGTACCTGGCCCTGCACCCCGGGGCGACCCCCGAGGCCATCGACCGCGCCCTGCACCCCGGCGACCACGCCCGCCCGGACCAGCCGCTGCCCGCCTCCCTCGACGAGCTGGCGGGCTGGCTCGGCAACGCCCCCGACGGCCGCGCCTTCCTGCGCCAGGACACCCCCGAGGGCTGCGCCTTCGCCCCCACCGTCACCTGCGACTGGGACGAGTTCCGCAGCCTCTACCGTCGCGGCATGCGCAGTACCAGCTCCACCGCCGATGCCGCGCTGGCGCACGCGCTGGCCCTGGTCCGCGGCGCCCCGTTCGCGGAGACCCCGGCCACCGCCTACGGCTGGGCCGAGGCCGACCGCCAGGACATGCTCGCCACCGTCGTCGACACCGCCCACGAACTGGCCGCCCGCAGGCTCCAGTACGGCGACCACCGCAACGCCGAGGCAGCGGTCTTCCGCGGCCTCGCCGTGGCACCCGACGTCGAACTCCTGCACCGCGACCTCTTCTACGCCTACGCCTCGGCCGGCGCCCGCGACCAGCTCCTGAAGGCCGTCAACCGCCTGGACGCCCTCAGCCGCCGCACCGGCCGCAGCCTCGACCCCGACACCGTCTCCCTGCTCCGCGACCTCCTCTCCGGTGCGTGACAACGGGAGGCGCATGTGTGGGTTCCGCAGTTCGATGCGCGATGTCGGAGGATGATGCGCAGTGAATGCGCAAATCCGGGATCTGCTGCGCACCTACTCCGGAATGGAACCGTCAGGTTCCATTCCCTACCGGGCTTTCACCGCGAGAGCGCGAGCAAGGGGCACCGTGAGCATGCGGTGCCGATGGCGGTGCCCGCAGGAACTGGCCATCTGGAGTGTTCAAGTCCCGATCCAGAGTGCCGACGTCGACCTCGGATCAGGTTCCTCGACTGTCAGCAGTGGATCGCCGAGCACGCCGAGCAGTCCCCTGCGGCGCTGGCCGGACTCAGCGGAACGCGGCGGCATTGCGGACGGCCCAGCAGCCGAAGGGACGCGGGGCGCGGCCGAGGACCCGCCGCACGTCCGGGCTGACGCGCAGTTCGGCCGGGCTCGGGGAGCCGAGGATGTCCAGGGTGTCCTCGGCGAGCTCCGCCGGCATGCTCTGGGCCATGGCGGTCTTGGCCTCGTCGCGGGTGAGGTCGTGGAACCGCACTGGCGCGCCCAGCGCGGCGCCGATGGCCTCCGCCTGCTGGCGCGGTGTGATCACCTCCGGGCCGGTCAGCTCGTACACACCGCCGGTGTGCCGGTCGTCCAGCAGGCAGGCCGCCGCGACCTCGGCGATGTCCGCCGGGTCGATGATCGGCACCCCCACGTCGCCGAAGGGAGCGGCGACGACCCGCCGCGCGCGGACGGACTCGGCCCACCACAGGGCGTTGGAGGCGAAACCGCCCGGCCGCAGGATGGCCCACTCCAGGCCGGACTCGCGCAGCACCTCCTCCAGCGCGCGCATCGCGATCCGCGTTGCGCCGCAGGGCCTGGTCGCCACGCCCTGCGTGGAGAGCAGGACGACCCGGCGGACCCCGCTGGCCGCGGCCTGGCCGATGATGTCGGCCGGGCTGGCTCCGGCGGCGTGCAGGTCGCCGGAGAGCAGCAGGAACAGCGCGGTCGCCCCGGTCAGCGCGGGCTCGAGGCCGGCCGGCTCGGCAATGTCGGCCGCCAGGTGGCGGACACCGTCCGGCACCGCCGCCGCGTGCCGCGACACCGCCGTCACCTGCCGGCCCGCCTCCGCCAGCGCCCGCGTCAGCGGCCGGCCCACGTTCCCGGTAGCCCCGGTCACCACGATCATGATCAGCTCCTTGCCCGATGTCCTCTGTGGCCTTCACGCTAGGAGCCGCGGCTAACCCTTGGTAAGGACATACCTTGACGTAAGCTCGGGACATGGTGGTAGGTGTGCAGGACGAGCGGGCCGGGGCCGGGAAGCGGTATGAGGTGTTTCACACCGACTGCCCGGCGCGCGATGTGGTCGACCACGTGACCAGCAGGTGGGGCATCTGGGTGTTGATCTCCTTGCGGAGCAACGACCTCCGGTTCTACGAGCTGCGCGAGAGCATTCAGGGCATCAGCGAGAAGATGCTGGCCCAGACCCTGCGCGCGCTGGTTCAGGACGGCCTGGTCTGGCGGGAGGTCGAGCCGACGACGCCGCCCCAGGTCAGCTACGGGCTGACCGAGTTCGGCCGGGACCTCGGCGAACCGCTGGAGGAGCTGTTCGACCGGATCACACGGCGGCTGCCGCCGCGCAGCGCGGCATAGCGGGGTGGTGGCCGGCCACGCAGGCGGGAGTCCCGCGTTCTCCTTGGTTCGCTGGACGAACGAGCGCGTCGGCCGGTCGATTTCGACCGGGGAGCCAGTACGCATCGAGCTCCGGACCCTACGGCATGTCCACACGGGATGAACGTGCAGGTGATCACGGTCCATTGACGGGCACGAGGGTACGGGTGACGGCTCCCGCCCCCTGCGAGGGGACGGGAGCCGGGTGGGCGTGGGGATCAGCCGACGTTGAGGGCCGTGTCGTCGATGACGAACGAGGTCTGCAGCTCGTAGTCCTCGGTGCCGGTGAACTTCAGCGTGATGTTCTGTCCGGCGTAGGGCGACAGGTCGAAGGTGTGCTGGGCGTAGCCGGTGCCGTGGTCGAGGTTCGAGTAGGTCGCCAGGGTGCCCAGCACCGTGCCGGAGCTGTTCAGGACCTGCACGTTCAGGGTGTCGTAGGCGGTGGTGGTGCTGGTCTCCGCCGTGTCGACGTGCAGCCAGAAGCTCAGCTGGTAGCTGCGGCATCCGCTCGGGAGGCTGACGGCCTGGGAGAGGGTGTCGGTGTGCGTCGTGCCGTACCCGTCGAGCCAGGCGTCCCAGGAACCGCTGTGCGGTGGCTCGTCGCTGCTGTCGCTGATCACGCCGGACGACGCGGACCACGGCGCCGCGCTACCGGTCTCGAAGCCGGGGTCGCCCAGCAGCTGGGCCGCGGTGCAGCTGCCGGCGGCCGGGTTGACGGTCCAGCTGAAGGTGGTGCTGCCGGTGGCGTTGGTGCTGTCGGTGGCGGTGACCGAGACGGTGGAGGTGCCGGCGGCTGTGGGGGTGCCGGAGATCAGGCCGGTCGAGGGGTTGATCGACAGCCCGGCCGGGAGGCCGGTGGCCGTGTAGCCGAGCGTGCCGCCGGCGGTGTCGCTCGCCGAGATCTGCAGGCTGGTGGCGGTGCCCACGGTGCCGGTCTGGTTGCCGGGGCTGGTCACGGCCACGCTGCCGCCGCCGCTGCTGGTCTGGTTGAAGTCGGCGTTGAAGGTCGACTCGATGCCGTTCAGCACGCCGGGGTCACTGATGATCAGCCCCAACTCGCGGTTGTGGTTGAGCGAGTTGTCGGAGAAGTTCTCCGAGCCGGCGAACACCTTCGCGGTCGGGGTGCCGTAGTCGGCGACGATCGCCTTGGCGTGGATGTAGAAGCCGGTGGGGCTGGTGTAGGTGGTCACCTTGCCGCCCGCGGCGGTCACCTGGTTGAGCTCGCTGCTGTACGTCGACGACTCGTTCTCCGCGACGACCCGGACCGTGA
Organism: Kitasatospora sp. NPDC024654; assembly: GCF_055559155.1. NCBI lineage: Bacteria > Bacillati > Actinomycetota > Actinomycetes > Kitasatosporales > Streptomycetaceae > Kitasatospora > Kitasatospora sp. NPDC024654. The sequence goes on along the minus strand of NZ_JBVHLF010000007.1, from coordinate 143,460 downwards.
CCCCGCGCTGCGCGTCCGCGACGATCGCGTTGACCAGTGCGGTGTCGTCGAACTCCTCCTCCTCGACGTCGAGGCTGTGCTGTGCCCCGTTGATCAGCGCCAGCAGGCGGCTCTGCGAGTCGGTGGGCGACCAGACGAGGTCGTCGCCGTCGGACGGGGTGATCGAGGTCTTGGCGTAGTCGGCGTCGAAGACCTGCTCAATGGCCGCGACGTCGGCGGAGTCGGTGTCGTAGACCCCGTAGTCGCGTGAGGTGCTGTAGTAGGTGGTGTCGAGGTTGCCGGTGCTGACGTACGACTCGGCAGCGTCGACGGTGATCGTCTTCTGGTGGGTGTAGACGAAGGCCGAGGACGAGTAGGTGACCCCGACCCCGCCGGCCGAAAGCGCGCTGTAGGCGGCGCTGTTGACCGAGGTCTGCGCGGCGTCCAGGATCACTCTGACTCTGACGCCTGCCTTCTCCTTGCTCACCAGGTCGTTGACCATGGTGGTGTCGCGCAGCTCGTACATGGTCATGTCGATCGACTTGCTGGCCGACTCGACGAAGTCGTAGATCGCGCTCTCGCCCTGATCCGGCAGGATCTGCAGCGAGTAGGCGCCGGCGGCGTGCGCGGCGGTGGGGGCGAGCAGGGTGGCGGCGGCGGAGGCGCCGGTGGTGAGGGTGAGCAGGACACGGTGGGTGAAGCTCATGCGGGGGCTCCTGACGCGGTCGGACGAAGGCAACGCGCGTAGCGCCCACCAGTAAGGCACAGCACCGGTGGCACGTGAAGTCCGTGCGCATGACAGAATGTTGAACAGCGGCCCCCGTTAGGCTGCCTGATGATCCATCAGGCACCCACGGTGCCGTCGATCCCCTCGCGCAGGAAGTCCGCGTGGCCGTTGTGCCGGGCGTACTCGTGGATCAGATGCAGCATCACCATGCGCAGGGACACGTCCTCGCCCCACCTGGCGCAGTGCGCGACCACGTCCAGCGACTCCGCCTCCCGCTCGATCCGGCGGGCGTGCTCGACCTCCACCCGCCAGGCGTCGAACGCCTCCGACCGGGTGGCGCCGGTGGTGTCGTACGCGACCTGGAAGTCCCCCTGGTCCGACCAGACGAGCGGGATGTCCTCGCCGTTGACCACGCGGCGGAACCACTGCCGCTCCACCTCGGCCAGGTGCCGCACCAGGCCGAGCAGGGAGAGCGTCGAGGGTGGCATCGACTGCCGGCGCAGCTCCTCGGTGGAGAGCCCGTCGCACTTCATGACGAGCGTCGCCCGGTGGAAGTCGAGGAAGGCGCGCAGCGTTTCGCGCTCGCCGGCGATCATCGGCGGCGACGGGCGCTCGGTGGTCATGATGGTCCCTTCGGGGGTGATGGTTCGATGGTGAACCTACCGAAGGCGGCGGTCCCGGGGTAGGCCGTCAGGTCGCCGCCGCCCTGGAGCGGAGCGCCGGGAACCCCGTAAGGTGGCGCGGGAGGGGAGCGGCGGCACGGGCCGTGACCCGCGGACAGAGACCGCCGAGGTGGCGGGCGGGGTGGTGACCGGCGTTGGCGGACAGTTCATCGATCTCCGGAGAAGTCGGACCCGCTGACGTCTGGGACGAGCCGGCGGCGGACCAGCTGACCATGCGGTTCTCCTCGTCACCGGTCGCGGGCGCGGCGCCGACGGCGGTGCTGCGGGTGGTCAGGCCCGAACCCGCCGTCGATGCCGCCGAAGGCCCGTCGGCGGTGGTCGGGGAGGGGCAGCGCGGGCGGATCCTGACCATCGAGGGCGCGCACGCCGGCGCGCGGGTCTCCGTGCTGCTCGCGGACATCGCACCGCAGACGCTGCTCGCCGCCGAGCAGGTGGACGCCGTGCACCTGCCGTCCGCGAGCGACCTGGAGACCGTCCTCGCCCACCTGCGGGCCGCCGCCCGGCACCCCGGCCCGCTGTTGCTGCACCTCGCCGGCCGGCTGGGCGCCGAGCGCCCCGGCGGTGGGCTGTCGTTGATGCTGCGCGGGCCGGACGGGCTGGCCTGGCGGAGCGTGGCGGAAGAACTGCGCTCCCGCCCGGCCGGGCTGGACACCCTGGTGCTCGCCGACCTCGGCGCCGACCCGGACGTCCGGCCGCTGGTGCGGGGCACGCCCTCGCCGCTGGCCGACGGTCTGCCGCTCTGGGCGGTGGTCAGCCCGGATGCCGAGCCACCGGGCGCGTTCACGTCGGCGCTGGTCGAGGCGGTGCGGGCCGGTCGGCCGGGTGCCGGTCCCCTGCTGACGCCGGAGCGGCTGCGGGAGCGGGTGGACGCGGCGCTGCCGGCGGACGCGCTGGTGGTCACGGAGTACGGTCCGGAGCGGCCGATCTTCCGCAACGCGGCCGGCGGGGCCGCGGGTGGAGCGGCGGTGTCGCTGGCCAAGGCGGACGCCCCGGTGCTGCCCGCCGGTGCGGTGCGACCGCGGTCGTCGGCCGAGAGCGAGCGGGTGACCGCGCCCACCGACTACCGCGAGGCGATCGGCCGGATCGTCCACACGGCCGACGCCGGCGAGCACGCCACCGCCGCCGAACTCGCCCGCGTCCTGGAGCGGGAGGCCGCCGACGCGCACGGACCGGATGCCGAAGCAGTACTGATGATCCGTCAGGTGCGCGCGCACGTGGCCAGGTTGGCCGGCGATCCGGCTGGGGCGGCGGAGCTCTACCGCGAGGTCGCCCTGGTGCTGCTCGCCGAGCGGGGACCGGACGACCCGGAGACACAGCAGGTCACGACCAATGCCGAGGCCTGCTGGCGGGCCGTCCGGGACCGTGACCAGGCGATCGGCTTCGCCCCGGAGTTGCTGGAGCTGCGCGCGCTGCTGCCCGGGCCGGACGGTCGCAAGTTGCGTTCGGCGCAGCGGTATCTGGCGCAGCTGACGGCGGCGGAGTGACACGGGTTGTCCGCCCCCGGAGTCACGGGGGCGGACAACCGCGGCCTGCTGCTACCTCAGTGGTCCGCGAGCGCGCGCACGAACTTGGCGCCGTCCACCGTGCCCAGGCCCGACGCCATGTCGTAGCCCTTGCCGGCGGTGTAGCCGGTCACGCCACCGAAGCTGTTGTTGCCGGTGGTGACGTCGACGATGCCGCTCCACTGGCTGGGCAGCCACGACATCGCGTACATCGAGCCGTTGATCTGGCCCAGCCGGTGGCCGGCCAGCTGGTCGGCGAGGGCGACCACGCCGGAGAAGAGCGGCGAGGCCTCGCTGGTGCCACCGGTCAGGTGCCAGCCGACCGACTTCGGGTCGTAGGACTCGTAGGTCCAGGCCGAGCCGTCCACCGCGGCGCTCATGCTGATGTCCGGGGTGGTGCGGTGGGTGCCGCCGCCGGTGTTGACCGCGTACTGGTACCACGGACGGCCGAAGATGGCGGAGACGCCACCACCGCCGGCGCCGTAGCCGTCGTTCCAGACCTTGTCCGGCGCGGTGCGGTTGCCGTTGTCGTCCAGGGTCAGCTCGGTGCCGCCGACCGAGGTCACCAGCGGGTCCGAGGAGGGCCAGGAGTTGACCTTGTACGGGTAGTTGTTGTTGTTCAGGTCCGAGTCGGTCACCCCGTTGTCGCCGGAGGAGGCGAGCACGGTGACGTTGTGCGCGGCGGCCTCCTTGAACGCGTAGCGGAGGTCGGTGAGCGACTTGTAGTTGCCCTGGGCGAAGCCCGGGAAGGTGTTCTCGGTGGCGCCGAAGCTCTGGGTGATGACGTCGCCGCGGCCGGCCTTGATCAGCGCCTGCTCCGCGTCCATCATCTCCGGCAGGCCGGTGACGCCCTCGGTCTCGGAGACGCCGGTCTCGACCAGGATGATGTGCGCGTCGGGCGCGATGGAGTGCGCGTACTCGACGTCGAGGGTGGTCTCACCGGCCCAACTGGTCATGTCCGAGTTGTTCGGGTCGAAGGCCGGGACGTTGCCCCACTTCATGACCTCGACGTTGGTGTCCTGGATGCCCCACTGCTTGTCGAAGGTCTCCAGGTCGTGCTGGATCGTCGGCGAGCCGAAGGAGTCCACGATCACGATGGTCCGGCCCTTGCCGGTGATGCCCTGCTTGTACAGCGGGTTGAGGTTGTACGCGGTGCGGTACTGCAGCGGCGAGTAGCAGTGGATCTTGAGCTGCGCCACGCACTGGGTGGTGCTGGTCGGGGCGGGGTGCGCGGTGGCGTTGAAGTGGCCGGCGGAGGCGGGAATCAGCTTGAACGCGGCCTGAGCCGGTGCGCTCTGGGCCAGGGCGGCGGCCGTCGGGGCGGTGACCGCGCTGGCCGTCAGGGCGGTGGCCGCGACGGCGAACAGGGCCAGCGCACGGGTGCCGGCGGGGCGTCGGGAGCCCGCGGTGGCGGGGGAGAGGCCCATGGAACTCCTTTGGGACGGGGGTCGGAACCGACACGGAGTCGGCTCCGGTATCCCACCGTGTGAAGACCAGATGAATCTATAGTCAATTCGGACCCTTGACATTCTTTGGCATGATCACTCGGCATACCGACAGCTCACCCGCCTGGCGGATGGTTCGTGCTGCCCCCGGCCGGCCCGACCGGGCCGAAGTGCCGTCAAAACACGGTAAAAACGGCATCGCCGCCGACCTACCTGTGCCGCCCCGATCCTGCAACCCGAGGGGGCGCGGTGCGGGTCGCCGATGCTCGGATCGGCTCCGAAGACGCGGTGACGAACGGTCGGTGAACAATCCCGGACCCGCCCCCGCCCGCCCCCGGCAGCGGCCAGGATCTCGACCGACCGCGCGGCTCCCCCCGTGCGGACGCCATCGGGAACTCCCGGAAGGAAGCAACGATGCCCCGTCGCCGCCTAGCGACCGCAGCCGCCATCGGTGTCACCGCACTGGCCGCCCTCACCGCGACCGCCGACCCCGCCCTCGCCGCCGGCGGTCCGGAGGGCCCGCACCACCGGCACGGCGCCATCGGCTACACCGTCGGCACCCCGGTCGTCGACAGGGTCGAGGGCGGCCCCTGGACACTCGCCCAGGGCGACCCCACCCTGGGCGCCACGGTGACGGTCGGCGGGGTGACCTACCCGAACCTGGCCGTGGACCCGGCGGGCTCCGGTGCGGTCCCGGCCGCCAGCGGTGTCACCGGCAGCCCCGGCCCGCTGACCGGCTACTGCTCCAGTGGCGGCCCCACCCCCGAGACCGGCAGCGTGCTGCGCCAGCCGAAGGGCAGCACGCTGCCCATGCAGCCGTACTACTTCCCGTTCGTCACGAGCCAGGACGGTGGCGCCACTCTCACCGGCCTGTTCGACTACCGCCCCAAGGACGGGGACGAGGCGGTGGTCTCGGCCACCTCCACCGACCACGGCCGCACCTGGCGCTACACCGGGGAGGCGCTGGAGCAGAACGCCGGGCTCTGTCCGAACGGCAACACCAACGACGACGGTCAGGGTCACGCCTTCGTGCTCACCGTGCCGGACGCCGCCGGCCGTGGCCGAAGCGGCCGGTTCCTCTACACGCTCTCCCGCCCCTCGGGCGACGCGCTGGGCGTCAACCTGATCGTCCACCGGCTCGCACCCGAGGACGGCGACCCGCTGGCCGGCCTGCCCGCCGCCGAGCCGGTCGGCGAGGGCGGCGCCACCACCGCGACCGCGCCGGTCACCGTCCCGGCCGGCCCCGGCGGCGCGGGCGTCACCATCGCGGTCGGCAGCACGGCCGACTTCGAGCAGCCGGGCCACTTCACGGTCGACGGCACCACGGTGGACTGCAACGACGCCGCCGCCACCGCGACCGCGTTCACCGGCTGCACCACCCGCACGTCCGGCGGGGTGACCATCGCCGCCGGCGACGCGGTCAAGGCCGACGCGGTGATCCCGCCGACCGCCCAGCGGACCTCCGGCCTGATCGCCCCGGACGGCATCATCAGCACCCTGCCGCACTACCCGGGCGCGCCCAAGGGCAGCGTCCCGGTGCTCTACACCGAGAAGATCGTCAACTACTACACGCCGACCACCACCACGGCCGCGGTCACCCTGCCGACCGCCACCCTGCCGGTCGCGGACAGCTCCGCGCTCCGGCCGACCGGCGGCCCGGTCACCGTCAGCCTGGGCACCGCGGCCGGCATCGTCCAGGTGACCTGCACCGGCGCCGACGCCACCCAGCTGACCGGCTGCACCGGCGGCACCGGCATGGTGGCCAAGGGCAGCAGCGTCGGCGCGCCCGGCGCCGCCGTGGTGCCGTACGCGCGGCTCGCACAGACCGGCGAGGGCAAGGACAAGCCGAAGTCGCTCTTCGGCAACAACGAGGACTACACCGTGGTCCGCGCCGCCTACACCTACGACGGCCTGCACTTCACCGACCTCGGTCAGGTCGGCGGCCTCAACGACCCGGCCGGCAACAGCGACAGCGTGCTGCGCTGGATCGGCTCGCGCGGCACCGTGGTGACCAACCCGGACGGCAGCTACGGCCTCTTCCTCTCCGGCGCCTACGCCTCGGACGGCGACAGTGACGCCTTCAACCAGATCTTCTACTCCTCCTCCCGGGACGGCGAGAGCTGGTCGGCCCCGCAGAAGCTGATCGGCACCGACTACACCTTCTCCGCCCTGGCCGAGCAGGCGACCGGCGGTGGCGCGCTGGACGTCAGCGGCTACTACTCCGGCCGGGTCTACGATCCGACCGTGGTGCGGAACGACAACGGCACGTTGACCATGGTCTTCGCCGGCTACTCCACGCCCAAGCCGCTGCCCGGCACCGGCTCGGTCTACGGCACCGACCCGAGCGCGCCGTTCACCGTCCCGGCGGCGGAGCCGGCCGAGTACCGGACCATCCTCAGCGTCACCCTGCGCCCGCACTGGACGCACTGATCCAGGGCTGGTCCCGGACCGACCCGGGCCGACCCGGACCTCACCCGGGTCCGGACGTCGGCGCCGGGTGGTGGGGCCGGTCGGGACCGGCCCCACCAGGACAGCGGCCCTACGACCACAGCTCCCGGACCACCTCCGCCACCCGCTGCCCCTGGGCGAAGCCCGCGTGCGCGGAGGGGGTCCGGGAGGCCGGATCCAGCGGGTCGCCGCCGAACGCGGCGGCCGAGGCCTCGTCCGGCACGATCGTCTCGACCCGGGCCGACCCGGCCAGCAGGGCTGTCTGCTCCTCCAGCGCCGGGTCGGACAGCGGGGCCAACACCAGCACCCGATCGGCGCCGGCCGCCAGGTCCGCGTTGGCGTTGGAGTGGACGCCGCCGTCCATGTAGCGCGCGCCCCCGATGGTGACCGGTGGCCAGATTCCCGGCACGGCGCAGCTCGCGGCCACCGCGTCCACCAATCCGACCCCGGACCGCCGGTCGAAGAGTCGCCTCTCGCCACTGCGGGTGTCCACCGCGACCAGGGTGATCCGGCGCTCGGGCCAGCTGTGCACGGGCAGCCGGCCCTCGATCACCTCGAACCGTGCCCGCTCGCTCACCGTCTCGACGCTCAATGCCAACTCGCCCAGCTGGCGGCGGAGTTCCGACGGATCGGTGGCGTTCGCCGCCAACTTCGCCCAGATTTCCAGCAGTTCGGGGACGGTGAGCCCGGACGGGATCAACTCGGCGTTCTGCCAGGACGGATCAGCCTGACGCCGGAACAGCTCGGCCAACTGCAGCCCGCTGCCCAGCTGGGCGGCGACCACCGAGCCGGCGGAGGTGCCGACCAGGTGGTCCGCCCCGGTGGCGTCCACCCCCCGCTCGGCCAGCCCCGCCAACACCCCGGTCTCCCAGGCGGCCCCGGCCAGGCCACCGCCGCCCAGCACCAGCGCGCGCTCCACTGCCATGACGTTCCCCTCACGTGTTCAACGGCGTTCCGCCGCTCACAGCACGGCTCAGGCGTGATCGATTCCCACCCAGCCGGGCGGAACCCGGAGATCAACCGAACGGCTGACGGAGATTCAGGCGCGGGATCCGCCGAACGGTCCACCGGGCCGTCCACCGGTCAGCGCGCGCCGCCGTTCACGTAGAGGGTCTGGCCGCTGACGTAGGAGGCCTCCTCGCTCGCCAGGAAGGCCACCACCGACGCGATCTCCTCCGGGAGGCCGGGCCGCCGCAGCGGAGTGCGGGCGGCCACCTCGGCCTGGTGCTCCTCCGGCGTGGCACCGACCCGGGCCGCGGTGGCCTCGGTCATCGAGGTGACGACGTAACCGGGCGCCACCGCGTTGACGTTGATGTTGAACGGCCCCAGCTCGATCGCCAGAGTGGCGGTCAGCCCCTGGATCCCGGCCTTCGCGGCGGCGTAGTTGGCCTGTCCCCGGTTGCCCAGCGCGGAGCGCGAGCTGAGCGAGACGATCTTGCCGTACTTCTGCGCCACCAGGTACTTCTGCGCCACGTGGCTGCAGTTGTAGGCGCTGGTCAGGTTGACCGACAGGACGGCGTCCCAGTCCGCCCTGGGCATCTTGAAGAACAGGTTGTCCCGGGTGATCCCGGCGTTGTTGACCAGGATGTGCAGACCGCCCAACTCCTCGACCACAGTGGCGAAGACGGCCGCCACCGCGTCGTAGTCGGAGACGTCGCAGCCGTAGCCCCGGGCGGTGCCGCCCTGCTCGACGATGGCGTCGACGGTGGCCTTCGCCCGCTCCGGCGTCAGGTCGATGACGGCGACCGCGGCGCCCTGCTCGGCCAGCAGGCGGGCGGTGGCCGCGCCGATGCCCTGCCCGGCGCCGGTGACGATGGCGATCTTTCCGGTGAATCGTGCCACGGTGGCTCCCTCAGCTGTTCTCGACGAGTACGGCGGTGCCCTGGCCGACACCGACGCACATGGTGGCCAGGCCGCGCCGGGCGCCGGTGCGGCGCATCCGGTGCAGCAGGGTGGTCAGGATCCGGGCGCCGGAGCAGCCCAGCGGGTGGCCCAGCGCGATCGCGCCGCCGGACGGGTTGACCAGCTCCGGGTCGAAGCCCAGCTGGTCCAGGCAGGCCAACGCCTGGGCGGCGAAGGCCTCGTTGAACTCGGCCTCCTCGATGTCGGCCACGCTCCAGCCCAGCCTGGCCAACACCTTGCGGGTGGCCGGCACCGGGCCGATGCCCATCACGTCCGGGTGGACCCCGGCCGAGGCGCCGGCCGCGTACCGGCCGAGCGGCTCCAGGCCCAGCTCGTTCAGCGCCGCCTCGCTGACCAGCAGCAGCGCGGCCGCGCCGTCGTTGAGCGGCGAGGAGTTGCCCGCCGTCACCGTGCCACCGTCCCGGAAGACCGGCTTCAGCCTGCCGAGTCGCTCCAGCGTGCTGTCCTCGCGGATGCCCTCGTCCGCGCCGACGCTCACCCCGTCCGGGCGCAGCACCGGCAGCAGCTCGGCGTCGAAGTGGCCGTCCTTGCGGGCGGCGGCGGCCCGCTGGTGGCTGCGCAGCGCGAAGGCGTCCTGCCGGTCACGGTCGATCCGGTAGCGGGTGGCGACCTCCTCGGCGGTCTCGCCCATGCTGAGCACGCCGTGCAGCTCGGTCATCAGGGGGTTGGTCAGCCGCCAGCCGAGCCGGGTGTCGAAGGTCTCCAGTTTGTGCGGCAGCGCCTCGTCCGGGCGGGGCAGCACGAACGGTGCGCGGGACATCGACTCGCAGCCGCCGGCCACCACGATCTCCGCCTCACCGGAGCCGATCGCCCGGGCGGCGGTGGTCACCGCCTCCAGGCCGGAGGCGCAGAGCCGGTTGACGGTGGCGCCGGGGACGGTCTCCGGCAGGCCGGCCAGCAGCACCGCCATCCGGGCGGCGTTGCGGTTGTCCTCACCGGCCTGGTTGGCGGCGCCCCAGTAGACGTCGTCGATCCGGGCCGGATCGAGGGCGGGCACGTCGCCCAGCAGGCCGCGCAGCACGGCGGCCGACAGGTCGTCGGGACGGACGGTGGCGAGGGCGCCGCGCAGCCGGCCGATCGGGGTGCGGCGGGCGGCGGCGAAGTAGACAGGACGCACGGCGTTGCTCCAGATCCGGGAGGTCAGAAGGCGTTGATGCCGGTGAGGGACCGGCCGATCAGCAGTTTCTGTATCTGTGTGGTGCCCTCGTAGAGGGTCATCACCCGGGCGTCGCGCAGCAGCTTGCCGACCGGGTACTCGTCGATGAAGCCGTAGCCGCCGAAGACCTGCAGCGCGTTGTTGGCAGCCTTGACGGCCGCCTCGCTGGCGAACAGCTTGGCCATCGAGGATTCGGTGGCGAACGGCAGCCCGCGCTCGATGTGGTCGGCGACCCGCCAGGTGAGCAGCCGGGCGGCGGCCAGGTCCACCGCGATGTCCGAGAGCAGCTCCTGTACCAGCTGGTAGGAGGCGATCGGCTTGCCGAACTGGTCGCGCTCGGTGCTGTAGCGGACGGCGGCGTCCAGACAGGCCCGGGCGATGCCGACGCAGCCGGCCGCGACCGACATCCGGCCCTTGGCGAGCGCGGCCATCGCCACCGTGAAGCCCTTGCCCTCCGGGCCGAGCCGGGCGCTGTCCGGCACCCGTACGCCGTCCAGCACCAGCTCGGCGGTGGCCTGGCCGCGCAGTCCGAGCTTGCCGTGGATCTCCCGGCGCTCCAGGCCGGGGGTGGCGGTGGGCACCAGGAAGGCGGTGACGCCCTGGTGGCCGGGGCCGCCGGTGCGGGCGAAGACCAGCGCGACCTCGGCCCAGGTGCCGTTGGTGATGAACATCTTGCTGCCGCTGAGCGTCCAACCGGCGCCGTCGCGCACCGCGCGGGTGGAGAGGTTGGCCGCGTCCGAGCCGGCGCCGGGCTCGGTGAGGGCGAAGCAGCCGAGCGCCTCGCCGGAGGTCAGCCGGGGCAGCCAGTGCCGCTTCTGCTCCTCGCTGCCGTAGCTGTTGATCGACTTGGCCACCAGGCCGAGCGAGACCGAGACGATGCCGCGCACCGCCGAGTCGCCGCGGCCCAGCTCCTCCAGGACCAGGCAGTACGCCAGGTGGTCGCCGCCGCTGCCGCCGTACTCCTCGGGGATGGTCAGGCCGAGGAAGCCGAGCTTGCCCAGCTTGCCGACGATCACCCGGTCCACCGACTCGGCACGGTCCCACTCGGCGGCGAAGGGCAGGATCTCGCGGTCGGTGAACTCGGCGGCCAGCGCGCGGACGGCCGCCTGTTCCTCGGACAGCTCCAGATCCATGGTCTCGACCCCTTAAACTAGCGGTGCAAGTTTTTTGGACTCTAGCCCGCCGACGCCATTCTGGGAAGAGGCGGCCGCCCGGGAGGAGCCGGCTGCGAGAATGCCGGTCCAGTCACCCGATCGGAGGAGAGCGTCATGGCCCGGCCCCGCACACCGCTGCTCAGTCGCGAGCGGATCGTCGCCGCCGCGCTGGCCCTGGTGGACGCCGAGGGCCTGGACGCGCTCTCCACCCGCCGGCTGGCCACCGAGCTGTCGGTCAGCGGACCGTCCCTGTACAACCACTTCGCCACCAAGGACGAGCTGCTGGACGCGGTGGTGGACAGCGTGATGGGCGAGGTGGAGCTGGGCATGTTCGACAGCGGCGCGCCCTGGCGCACCGCGCTGCACGACTGGGCCCGCTCGTACCGGGCGGCGCTCGCCGCGCACCCGCACATCGTGCCGGTTCTGGCGCAGGGGCCGGGCCGGCGGCCGAACGCGTTGCGGCTGGCCGACGCGGTCTTCGGCTGCCTGGTGCGGGCCGGCTGGCCGCGCGGCCAGGCGACCCGGATCGGCGCGCTGATGCGCTACTTCGTCACCGGCTCGGCGCTCGGCTCGTTCGCCGCCGGGTTCCCGGAGGACGCCCAGCTCTACGCGACCGAGTACCCGCACCTCGGCGAGGCGCACCGGCTGGCCGAGCACCGACGCGCGGTCGACGAGGGGGCCTTCGAGACCGGGCTGGAGGCCTTGCTGGACGGGCTGGAGCTGCGGTTCGCCCGGCTCGCGCGCTGAGCGGTCACCAGGGTGCGCGGGCCGTGAACGCCGGGCGCAGCGCCGGGTCCACCGGGTCGTAGTAGCGGTGGAAGACCGCCGTCGCCCCGCCGGAGAGCGGCGGCACGATCCAGCTCCAGTCGGCCGGGGTCGGCCGGCCCAGCCGCTGCTCCTGGGCGATGTGCTTGAGGAACCGCTCCGACTCGGTGTGGTGGTCGGCCATGGTCACGCCGGCCAGCTCGAAGGAGTGCAGCACGGCGCGGTTGAGCTCGACCAGCGTGCGGTCCCGCCAGAGCGTGCGTTCGCTGGAGGTGTCCAGGTCGAGCCGCTCGGCCAGTTCGGCCAGCAGGTCGTAGCGGTCGGCGTCGGCGAGGTTGCGGGAGCCGATCTCGGTGCCCATGTACCAGCCGTTGAACGGCGCGGCGGGGTAGTGGATGCCGCCGATCTCCAGGGTCATGTCGCTGATCGCCGGCACCGCGTACCAGCGCAGGCCCAGCCCGGCGAACCAGCGGTGGTCGGGGTGCGAGAGCGGCACCTCCAGGGTCGCGTCGTCCGGCACCTCGTACCAGTGCGGCCGCTCGCCGGGGCGCTCCTGGATCAGCAGCGGCAGGACGTCGAACCGGCCTTCGGCCGACTTCCAGCCCAGGTCCCTGGCCCGGCAGGCGAGTTGACCGCCGGCCGGATCACCGGTCCAACCGCCGTCCGGCCGCCGGTAGCCGGCGTAGCGGACCAGCTGTTGGTTGACGATCCGGGTGGCCGGACGGCCCGGGCGGTCCGGGGCGAAGACCGTGATGACCGGGCGGATCCGGCCGCCGTTGGTGGCGATCCGCAGGTGCTCGAAGCACTCCTCGGCCATCTCGTCCGCCGAGCCGGCCTCGCGGCGGTCGCGGACCACCAGGCTGCGCCAGTACAGCCGGCCGATGCAGCGCGCGGAGTTGCGCCAGGCGACCCGGGCGCCGTAGGCGAGTTCCTCGGGGGTGTGCCGGTAGGTGCCGGTCCGGGCGATCTCCTCGATCACCTGGCCGACCCGCACTTCCACGTCCCCGCCGGTGGGTTGGTCGGCGTGGAACTGGCGGACGAAGGCCTCGGCCGCCTCGGGGTCGGTGAACTCCCCGGCGGGGGGCTCCGGGGCGGTGGGGGCGGCGGGGAACGGGCCGCCGTGGCCGAGCGGGCACCCGGGGGCGGGTTCCGGTCTGCGGGGGCGTATCCGGCTGAAGATCAAGTGCGCATCCTTTCCGCCCCATGGATACCGGGAGGTGCTGGTGATGGGCCATAATCAGCCCGAATTCGCACGAAGTCACCCCGTCGCGCGCTACTCTGGCGGTTCATTGGAAGATCTTGTGATGCGCATGCCATATTAGTGGGTTCGGCGGTGCCGGGGTGTCGAGCGCCGCCGAAACCCCGACGCGGGCTCCGGCGGCGCCGTTCCGTCCGGGAGCTGGGCCGGCGGCGTCGGGGACGGTTCCGTCGTCGCGGGCGCCGCCTCCTGGGCGCGCATCCGGTCCTGCGGGCGGCTGACCGGCAGGTAGCCGAGGCCGACCAGGGAGACCGCGCCGACCCCGATCGGCGTGGCCCACACCTGGTACCAGGGCGCGCCGGGCGGCGCCAGGACGGCCCGCGGCCAGCAGACGTTCAGCACCTCCGGGCCGGTCCACAGCACCGCCAGCACGTTCAGCGGCGTCCCGAGCCGGCCGTAGCCGACCGCCCCCGCCGGCCGCCGCGCAGCCGGCCGATCGGCGCGGCCACCGTGAGCGGGAAGAACGGCAGGAAGGTGGCGGCACCGTCGAAGGTGATCAGGTTGCCCATCGCGGCGCTCCTCAGGCCGAGCGGGAGCGCCGCGCAACTGATCAGGGTGGGCGCGACCAGCCCGCCGATCGGGGCCTGGTGCTTGTTGACCAGCCGCACCCGCGCGGAGAACGGGAACGCCCCGTCCCGGGCCAGCGAGTAGAGCCCGCGTGCCGCGCCGCCCTGCGAGGCCATCAGGCAGGCGGTGAAGCTGGCCAGCACCACGGCCACGAAGGGCTTGGCCGACCGGTCATCGAACGAGCTGGTCACCGCGGTGGTCACCGGGTCGAGGTCCTTGCCGGAGACCACGGCCGCCGGGTCGGGGTGGGCGAGCGCGACGCCGACCGCGTTCAGGATCACCACCGCCCCGACGCTGAGCAGCGCGTACCACATCGCGCGCGGCACCTGGCGGCCCGCGTCCTTGGTCTCCTCGGCGGTCGACACGCAGGCGTCGAAGCCGATGAAGGCCCACCCGCCGACCGCGATCACCGCGAGGAAGGCCGCCCAGGTGCTGCTGCCGGAGGCGGCGGGTGCGCCCAGGGTGTCGGTCAGCAGGCCGAAGCCGTGCTTGCGGAAGAAGAGCAGCAGCGACACTCCGACCAGCGCCGAGGCGATCGACTCGGCGGCGATGCCGAGCGAGACGAACCAGCGCGGCAGGTTGATCCCGTAGGCGTTGACCGGGGCGCAGGCGAGGGTGAACGCGGCGGAGACCAGCACGAGTTGGGCGGGGGTGGGGGTGCGGCCCAGCAACGCGGAGGCCCAGGGGGAGGCGAGGTAGCCGACCGTGGTGTTGGCGAACATCACGGCGAACTGCCAGAGCCAGTGCTCAACGGGCCTGCGGTGCCAGGGGATTGAGCCCGGGCGGGTGCTAGCCGCGACGGGCCCGGCCCGCTCCCGGTGGTCCGGCGAAGGCCTGCGCGATCGGCAGCCAGGCCGTCGCCACCGGGCCCTCGGGGGTCAGGGCCAGGTCGGCGTGGTGACGGCGCTGGGTGACCAGCAGGCAGAAGTCCAGCGCCGGCCCGGTGATCCGGTCGGCTGCCCCGGCCGGTCCCCAGCTCCACAACTCACCAGTTGGGCCGGTGAGTTCCACTCGGACCGGCTCGGCCGGCGCGGCCAGCCCGTGCACCGTGAAGGCGAACCCCCGGGTGCGCACCCCCAGATGGGCGATGTGCCGCAGCCGTGCGGTGGGGGAGCGGACCACGCCGAGCGCGTCCGCGACGTCCTGTCCGTGCGCCCAGGTCTCCATGATCCGGGCGGTGGCCATCGAGGCCGGCTTCATCGGCGGCCCCATCCAGGGCAGTCGGGTGTCCGGCGCGGTCCGGGCCAACGCCCGCGCCAGCTCGGCCCGACCGGTGCGCCAGCCGGCCAGCAGTTCGGGGTGCGGCCGCCGGGCGCCGGCCTCGGCGCCCAGGTCCACCGCCCCGCCCAGCTCGATCCCGTCGCCCGACCCGGGTTCCGCGCCCGTGAACGAGGCTCGGGCGGCGGCGGGGAACCCCGCCGGATCGCGCACCGCGCGCAGCGACCACGTGTCGGTCCAGGCCAGATGGGCGATCTGGTGGGCAATCGTCCAGCCCGGCGCGGGAGTCGGCGTGGCCCAGCCGGTCGCATCCAACTCGGCCACCAGGCCGTCCAGGCCGTCCCCCTCGGCGATCAGGTCGGCCAGCAACTCGGCCCGGTCGGGGACATCCACGGCGGAGGACGGAGTCTGCATGCCGACACTCTGGCCCCACCGGGCGCGGCGCGCCAGACCGCCTCGCCGATGACGGCGGCCACGCGCCCCCGACCCCGAGTCCCCGGCCTGCTGCTGCCGGGTCCGCTGCCACGCCGGGGCGCCGCGCCACTCCTGCCTCCGGCACGCGTACGGCGACGCGAACCCGCTGCTGAACCGCTGCCCCGGGGCGGGAGCTCAGTCGTCGATCGCCTGGTACGTCGCCGTCCAGAAGTCCTGGCAGACCGGTGGCGGCACCGGGGAGGTGAAGGCCCGCTGGGTCAGCAGGACGGTGACCAGCTCCTCGCGCGGGTCGACCCGCCAGGTGGTGCCCAGGCCGCCGTCCCACCCGTAGCAGCCGACCGGTTCCACCGGGGTGGTTCGCCGGGTGGTGACGGCCACCCCGAAGCCCCACCCGTGGCTCTCGAAGAACCCCGGGGAGATCACGGAGAGCGCCTTCTGGCCATCCGTCAGCTGGTCGGTGACCATGGTCTCCACGGTGGGCCGGGAGAGCAACCGCCCGCCGTCGTACCGGCCGAGGCCGCGCAGCATCCGACCGAAGGCGAGCAGGTCGTCGGCGGTGGAGACCAGGCCCCCGCCACCGGAGGGGAACGCCGGTGGCCGGCTCCACTCGCCGCCGTCCGCCTCGTCGTAGACCTGCAGCGTGTCGCTGGCCGGGTCGGGGGTCCAGTAGCTGGTGGCCAGCCGGTGCAGCTGCTCCTCGTCCACCGAGAAGCCGGTGTCCGTCATGCCCAGCGGCTCGAAGATCCGCTCCCGCAGGAAGTCCTCGAAGGGCTGGCCGGCGGCCCGCGCGATCAGCACGCCGAGCACGTCGGAGCCGGTGTGGTAGAGCCAGCGCTCACCCGGCTGGTGGATCAGCGGCAGGCTGCCCAGCCGGCGGATCCACTCGTCCGGCTCCGGCGGAACGGCCGGGTGCGGCATGCCCTGGCCGAGCGCCAGCTCGTCCGCGGCGCGCTGGATCGGCCAGCTGCCGGGTGGCTGCATCAGGATGCCGAAGCCCATCCGGAAGGTGAGGAGATCACGGACGGTGATCGGACGCTCGGCGGGCACGGTGTCGTCGACCGGCCCGTCCGGACGTCGCAGCACTCGGCGGTCGGCCAGCTCCGGCAGCAGCCGGTCGACCGGTTCGTCCAGCCGTAGCCGGCACTCCTCGACCAGGATCAGCGCCGCGACGGCGGTGATCGGCTTGCTCAGCGAGGCGATCCGGAAGATGGTGTCCTGGCCGATCGGCGGCCCGCCCTGCGAACGCGCGCCGAGCGCCTCCGCGTGCACCTCGCCGCGCCGGTCGATCAGGGCCACCAGGCCGGGCACCGCGCCGCTGTCGACATGGCCGGCCAGCGCGCCGCGCAGCCGGCGGACCCTGGCCGCCGAGAACCCTCCGTCGCCCATGCCGCCACTCCTCGCCCGTAGCTGATGACGGACCGTCACCTGACGGCCCGTGGTCATCCTGCCAGGGAGGTCCGACAATCCCGCTCAGGCCGGGCGCAGGCCAGGACGTCGCGGTCGGCGACGGTCTCAGTTCTTGACGGCCCGCAGCAGCACGAACTTCGGATCGCTCGCCACCACCGCGCAGTTGCCGAACAGCCGCCGGAGCTTGACGTGGTAGCCGAGGTGCCGGTTGCCGATCACCCACAGCTCGCCGCCGGGCCGCAGTGCCCGCCGCGAGCCGGTGAACATCCGCCAGGCCGTCGCGTCGGTGGTCGCCCGGTGGCTGTGGAACGGCGGGTTGTTGAGCACCAGGTCCACCGAGCCGGCCGGGACCGCCGCCATGCCGTCGCCCACCAGGAACTCCGCGCGGGCCGTCGGGTCGGTGTTGGCCCGGAAGGTCTCCTCGGCCGAGGCCACCGCCTGGTACGACTCGTCGACGAAGACCAGCTCGGCGCCCGGGCTGGCCAGCGCGGCGGCGGTACCCAACACCCCGTTGCCGCAGCCCAGGTCGACGATCCGGGCCGGGCCGGGTCGCCGCGGCAGGTGGCCGAGGAAGAACCGGGTCCCGATGTCCAGGCGCTCGGCGCAGAACACCCCGGCGTGGTTGGTCACGGTCAGGCCGGACGCGGCCCCGAGACCGTCCGGCAGCGCGTAGCGCAGCGGCCACGGGCTGGCGGCCGGGGCGAGGGCCGGGTCCGGGGCGCAGAAGACCAGTCGCGCCTTGCGCACCGCCAGCGAGGTGCGGGTCGGGCCGAGGATCCGCTCGAAGAGCCGCAGCGTCGAGGTGTGGATCTCGGTGGTCATCCCGGTGCCGACCACCAGGGTGCCGGGATGGACGGCGGGGGCCAGCCGGTGCAGCTGGTCCTCCAGCAGCGCCAGGCTCTTCGGGACCCGGACCAGCAGCACGTCGATCCGCTCCGGCGGCGCGTCCCGGGTGGACCGCAGCTCCACCGCGTCCGGATCCGCGCCGTTGCGGGCCAGGTTGGCCCGGGTGGCCTGCCGGGTGAGGAAGGAGTCGGAGATCTGGACCGGACGGTGCGCGGCGAGCGCGGTGGTCAGCGCGCCCCACCGGTCGCCCAGCACGACCACGCACCCCGAAAGGTCGGCCGGTTCGACTGCCCCCGCGGCCTCGGCCTGCTTCCCGCTCGGTTCACCCGCCAGCCGCCGCAGCAGGTACTCGTCGGCGGCGTCCCAGGCACGCAGCCGGTCCCGGGGGTCCTCGGGGAAGCGGGTCAGGTCGAGTGCGCCCCAGGGCGTGGTGAAGCGGTTCATCGTGCCCTCAGGCTAGCCGAGCCCGCGCCACGCCCGGCAATCCGTGCGGCCCACCGGGGCCGCCGGGCTGCCCGGGCGTGGCTGAGCGCCCGAGCCGGCCGGCGAGCGTCGTGGCCGCCTCCCCGCCCGGGACCGCGTGCCTGCCGGCGCCACCCCGCCGGGGCCGTCAGCGGGGCTCGGGTCCGCGGACCGGCGCCTGCGCGGTCGGCCCGCTCGGCTCCGGCCGGGGGTGTCGGGCCAGAGCGGTGTCGGCGGCGTCGAGGATGTTGCGGAAGGTGCGGGTGATGATCGGCCGGGCGAGGAGCCGGGTGAGGAGGGGGCCGAGCAACGGGACGGGGATCTCGGCGCGGGTGGTCCAGCGGACCCGGGTGCCGCCGTCGACCTCGGTGAACGTCATGCGGCCGAGTTCGTGCCTGGACGGCGGCAGGCTGCGCTCGACGAGGTACTCGGTGGCGTACGGCGGGTCGTAGTGGGTGATGCGTTCCCGGAACCAGCCGATCAGCCAGAGGTGGTCACGCACCGCGCCGACGCCGTAGGGCGCGGTTCCGCCGTGCCGGGTCAGGCGGCAGCGCAGCACCAGGGGCGAGCTCGTGTAGTTGGTGGTCGTGGTGAGCCAGGCGAACACCTCGTCGATCGGGGCGTGGATGGTGCGTTCGACCGTCATGGTTTCCACTGCCGGTGTGCTCCTCTGTCGAGTGTGCGCACCGTGTCGGCACGGTGCGGCTTCTCCGGGTCGACCGTCGGCGGGGGACCGTGCCGCGGGCATGCCGTCGCAGGTGACGGCCTCTCGGACGCGTCGACACTCCGGTGCCACACCCGGCCCCTCTCCTCGGACGCCATCGAGACACCCCGCACCGGCGGAATCGTGACAGCCCGCCACTGTGATTCACCTCACAGCTCGGTCGCTGAGGCTGAGCGGCCGAGTTGGCCCGTGAGCGTCAGGGTTGGCCCGCCTGAGCGTCGGGCTTGGCCCGGTGGTGCGACTTTTCGAGATAGGTGACACCTGATCTTGGTGGTTGACACCACTGAGAAACACCGAAGCCGTACCGGATTTCTGCCGTGCCCGTTCCCGCGGTCCGTACAGCGCTAGCATCGGGCGGCGTGATCGTATGGCTCAACGGCACCCACGGCGCGGGCAAGACAACGACCAGTGCACTCGTGCAGCCACTGATCCCGGATTCACGGGTGTTCGACGCCGAGAAGGTCGGCGAGACACTCATGGACATCACGCCGGGGCTGCCCAGGACGGACAACTTCCAGCACTGGCCGCCGTGGCGGCAGCTCGTGGTCGAGACCGCCCGCCATGTGCTCGACTACACCGGCGGCACTCTGGTGATACCCATGACCGTCCTGGTCGAGCAGTACTGGCGTGAGATCAGCACGGGACTCGCCCAACATGCCATCCCAGTACGGCACTTCGTCCTCCACACCGACCAGGCCACCCTCCGTGGGCGCATCGCGGGGGACACTGTCCTCGGCCCCAACTCCCCATTCCGTCTCAAGTACCTTGAGCCCTACGCCGAGGCGGCCCGCACCTGGCTGCACGCCGAGGCCGAGGTCATCGACACCACACACCTCACACCCGCCGAGGCGGCCCGGCAGATCGCAGCGGCCGTCAACGGCTGAGGTCCGCCCGCCTGCGAAAAGGCTCAATCAGGGGGCCAGCTCAGCCCGGCGTTGTGGCGTTATCTACCCCGAAAAGTCGCAGGTGGCCAGGTCAACGAGCCTGCACATGTTCGAGAACCGAAGCGAGCGCGGTGAACATTCAGTACTGCGTGAGGGGCAGTCGCTGGAGAATACGGTCCAGTGTTGCAGCCCGTTCCGGATCTTCCAACCAGTTGTAGGAGGCGGCGATCTGCGCCCGGCGCGCAGTGAACTCGGGCAGCTTGTGGAACTGCTGGATCGTCATGAGTTCATCGGGCAGGGCGATGCTCATCGTCCGACTTTCCAGGTCGATGAGCGTGATCGATGTCAACGTGCCGGCGCGCCACCAGAACACCCGGGGCGAGAGGCTTCCGGGGTCGTCCTCGTAGGCGCCCTGCCCGAACTTCGCCAAGGTGTCGACGGCCTCGGCCACGTGCCTGTCGATGAGCGAGAACGCAAGGTTGTGCCGGTTCGGGACAACGAGCAGCACGCCCTCGTCCGGTATCTCGGGACCGCCGGCGGCCCGAACCGCATCCTCGAAGACGAGCGCCTTGCTGGCCGCGAACACGGACTCCGGGTGGCCAAGGATGTGGACGCCAGCGCCACCGGGCAGATCGAGGGTGTCGAAGTTGACCGGCTCGCTGAGCAGGTTGGTACGCGCGGCGGCCTCGAGGGTCTCCCACTCGACGAGGGCCACGTCGTGGTCATCGAGGACGCGGACGTTGTCCGGCGTCCTGCGCCAATCGTCAGCCGGGGTCGGCGGTGGGCGTCAGCGCCCGGCCACTCCAGCACCGTCGATCCGCCGGCCCGCCGGCCAGGCCGGGCGGCGGGTCGGTGTGTGGTGGCGTCTCCGATCCGCCGGTGGCCGATGCGGGTGTGGCGGGCGCGGGTCAGGACGGACGAGCGGACATCGGGAAGGCGCGGCGCCGGGCGTCGGCCTCGGTGTAGAGACCGGCGAACAGGGCGCCGCCCGGGTCCAGGGCCGCGGAGGCGGCCAGTGTTCCGAGGTCCAGCGGCGCGAAGCCCGCGTCCGAGATCAGGTCGGCGACCACCGCCTTGGCGGCGGCATCGTCGCCCGCATAGGCCATCGCGACCCGCACCGGCTCGAAGAAGGCGCGGGTCTCCAGCAGTTCGTCGAGGATGTGGCTGAACGCCCGGACGACCCTGGCCCCCGGCAGAAGCTCGGCGGTCCGGGTACCGGAGGTCGTCTCCGGCCCGAGCGAGCACGCCACGCGTCCCTCGGCGGAAATAGCCATCGGGTTGGTCGCATCGACCACGATCCTGCCGCTCAGCAGCGGCCCGAGCTCGGCGACCGCAGCGGCGAGCCCGGTGTACGGCACCGTGAGGAGGACCGCCTCGGCTCCTACGACGGCCTGCCGCCAGGTGCCGGCCGAGGCTCGCGGGCCGAGCTCGTCGACCAGTGGGCGCAAGCGCTCCGGGGCACGGGAGGCGAAGGCGACGGTGTGCCCGGCGCGGATCCAGTGCCTGCCGATGGGGATGCCCATGCGACCGGCACCGATGACGGCGAGACGACGGGTGATGACGGACATGGCGAAGAGGCCCTCCTGAAGTCGGGATCAGGGAACGGGAAACAACTTACAACTAGAACTATATGATCTGTAAACATTCAAGCTTGATGGAGTTGGTAGCCTGGAGACATGAGCAGCAGCCGAACGCCCGGCGAGACATCGGGTGCCGATGACGAGCGGGAACTGCGCGCCCTGGTGGCCGCCCTCGCCCGCCGGCTCGACGAACACGTCCGGGGCGCGGTCACCGACCTCGGCCTGACGACCTCCCAGGGAGTCGCCCTGCGCGAGCTGTCCGGCCCCCTGACCATGCGCGAACTCGCCGAACGGATGAGCTGCGAGCCGTCGAACACGACGTTCGTCATCGACCGCCTGCAACGAGCCGGACTGGTGGAACGCCAACCCCACCCCTCCGACCGGCGGGCCAAGCTCCTGGCCCTGACGCCGGAAGGCACGACGCTTCGCGAGCAAGCCCTGGCCCGCCTTACCGAAGGCTCACCACTGGCCCGCCTCACCCCGGAGCAACAGTCCACGCTCCAGGACCTGCTGCAACAGGCCCTCGCAGTCACCCCCGCCCACACATCGGAAGCCTCGTCCGGTATCCCGCCGGCCCAAAGCATCCTGCACACCTGATCACTCACCCAGCACCCGATCAGCGACTCGATGGTCACCAAGCAGCACCCGCCGCTGAATGCAACCGGCACGTCACCGACGGACTCAGGGGGGCAGCAGTGATCCGTTCCGACGGGGCCGGGGTGACAACCTCCGGTGCGGGACTCAAGCCCCTTCTCCCACAACCGGCCCAGTCCGAGGTAGTAGACGTGCCGGTACGGTGCAGGGCTGCGCGTCGCGGACGAGCGCGTACAGCTCGGCCCGCAGGGCCTCCATCTGCGCCTTCGTCCGGCGCGGACGTTTTACGGGGCTAGCGCTGTAAGTCACTGCTCTCCAAGGCCCTGACCAGCGAGAACGGCCGGACCACCAGATAACTCATCTGTACGGCCGCGGCAGGATGCCGGGGCACTTCTGGTGGGGTGGTCCGTCAGGCGGCTCACAGCTGGAGCAGCTCACCGATCACATCACACGGCCCCGAGCCGTGACGGCGGCGCGGGCGGCCGCCGGGCGATCGGGCTGGTCGAAGTCCTGCGGGCTCTCCTGGGGCACGCGTGAAACCTCCTCCCGGCCGTTCAGCGAACGATGCGCAGGGGGATGGTGACCTTGCCCTCGCCGCCCTCTACCCCCGAGTGCGACCGCGCACCTTCTTCTCCTGCTTCCGCTCGCTCTTCGACAGCTTGCGACCAGGCCCAGGAACGCGGACAGCACCCGCCTTGGGCCAGGGTTGGTCGAAGACACCCTCCACGGCGGGGGGTCCCCGTAGCGTCCAGGATGAGCTTGAGGTCCGGGTGCAGCGGGGCGACGCAGGCCCGCAGGTCGCCGGTGAACTCCCGGAAGTTCGCCACCCGCCGCGCGCTGTCGAGGAAGGCGAGTGGCTGACCGACCGGCCACTCCGGGGCCATCGCGCGATGGAAGTCCCCAAAGTCACGGTTCTCGTGGAAGAACCACACCGCCACCCGCCACCTCTGAGCCACCGGGCTTTCCAGGTTGAGCAGGGTGTTCAGCGGCTCTCCCGCAATGCCCTGGCGGCGCGCGCCGGGCGCCACGGCGATGTCCGAGATCTCCACGACCGCTCCCGCATCTGCCGAACCATCGGCGCGGGCAGCTGAGTGAGGGCGTGGAGCGCCCACGTCCCGGGCGGCCCGGCTTTCACCAGGCCGACGACCTGTCCGGTGGCGGTCTCCTCGGCGACGAGCGTCAGCAGCGCGCCCGCCATCAGGTCCTCGCCCGCCGCAGCCCGAGCGCTCAGCCTCCCGTACACCTCGTCCACGGTCAGGACGCCGCCCGAGATCCTCGCCAGCTCCCGAGACATCTCCCGCAAGCTCCCCTCGGCATGCCCCGTCCCGACTGGGGCGGTCGCCAGCTCCAGCAGGCGCCGGTGCGCGGCCAAGCCCTGCGCGTCATAGCCGGGGTTGGCCTGAGCCATCAACTCCAAGGCCGCGTCGATGTCGGGTGCCTGGAGAAGACGGATGCGGTGGCGGGAGGCGTCCATGTGTCGTCAGGCTCGCGCTCAACGTGTAGCCCCCTCCCGAAGCTGAGGACCAACACGATATAGGTCGAGCAAGGCGGCAGGGCCAACTGCCGCGCTCAGGCGGGCCAACCCTGACGCTCACAGGCCAACTCGGCCGCTCAGTCTCGGTCGCGCCACGGCGTGGGACCAGGTGTCCTTGCATGAATGTTCCAAGATGCGTATATTCATGCCAAGCCGAAGGAGGGAACGTCATGGCATTGCGAGTCGCCGTCGCCGGGGCCAGCGGGTACGCGGGTGGCGAGGTGCTGCGTCTGCTGCTCGGGCATCCCGAGGTCGAGATCGGTGCGCTGACCGGCGGGTCCAACGCCGGGAGCAGGCTCGGGGAGTTGCAGCCGCACCTGCCGCCGCTCGCGGACCGGGTCCTGGAGCCGACCACTCCCGAGTCGCTCGCCGGGCACGACATCGTCTTCCTCGGCCTGCCGCACGGGCAGTCGGCGGCGGTGGCCGAGGCGCTCGGCGAGGACGTGCTGGTGATCGACTGCGGGGCGGATTTCCGGCTCCAGGATGCCACGGACTGGGAACGGTTCTACGGTTCGACGCACGCCGGGACCTGGCCCTACGGCCTGCCCGAGCTGCCGGGGCACCGGGCCGCGCTGAAGGGGGCGAAGCGGATCGCCGTCCCCGGGTGCTACCCGACCGCGGTGAGCCTGGCGCTCTTCCCCGCCTACGCGGCGCGGCTGGCCGAGCCGGAGGCCGTGGTCGTCGCGGCCAGCGGGACCTCGGGCGCGGGCAAGGCGGCCAGGACGAACCTGCTCGGCAGCGAGGTGATGGGCTCGGTCACCCCGTACGGGGTGGGCGGCAGCCACCGGCACACGCCGGAGATGTCACAGAACCTCTCGCCGCTCGCGGGCGAGCCGGTCACCGTCTCGTTCACGCCGACCCTGGTGCCGATGCCGCGCGGCATCCTGGCCACCTGCTCCGCCAAGGCCAAGCCCGGCACCACCGCCGCCACCCTCCGGGCCGCGTACGCCGAGGCGTTCGACGCCGAGCCGTTCGTCCACCTGCTGCCCGAGGGGCAGTGGCCGCAGACCAAGTCGGTGTACGGCGCCAACACGGCGCTGGTCCAGGTCGCGCTGGACGAGCACGCCGGGCGGATCGTCGCGATCAGCGCGATCGACAACCTGGTCAAGGGCACCGCCGGTGGCGCGGTGCAGAGCATGAACATCGCCCTCGGCCTGCCCGAGGAACTGGGCCTTCCCGTGAACGGAGTCGCACCGTGACCAGCCAGCAGGACAGCGGACCCCGGGGCGTCGGCGTCACCGCCGCGCGCGGCTTCCGGGGCGCCGGGATCACGGCCGGCATCAAGCCCTCCGGTACCCCCGACCTCGCCCTGGTGGTCAACGACGGCCCGTCGTTCGCCGCGGCCGGCGTCTTCACCTCCAACCGGGTCAAGGCCGCACCGGTGCTCTGGTCCCAGCAGGTGCTGAAGACCGGCGAGTTGGCCGCCGTGGTACTCAACTCCGGTGGTGCCAACGCCTGCACCGGACCGCACGGGTTCCAGGACACCCACACCACCGCCGAGCGGGTCGCCGCCGGGCTCGGCGTCGGCGCCGGTGAGGTGGCGGTCTGCTCGACCGGCCTGATCGGTGAGCGGCTGCCGATGGACCTGCTGCTGCCCGGGGTCGACCAGGCGGTCAAGGCGCTGACCGAGGACGGCGGCGAGGCCGCCGCGATCGCCATCAAGACCACCGACACCGTGCACAAGACCGCCGTGGTGCGCAGCCCGCAGGGTTGGACGGTCGGTGGCATGGCCAAGGGCGCGGGCATGCTCGCCCCGGGTCTGGCCACCATGCTGGTCGTGCTCACCACCGACGCCGCCGTGCCGGCACCGGAGCTGGACCGCACGCTGCGCGCCGCCACCCGCACCACCTTCGACCGGGTGGACTCCGACGGCTGCATGTCCACCAACGACACGGTCCTGCTGCTCGCCTCCGGCGCCAGCCGGCTCACGCCCGGGGCGGCGGAGTTCGAGGACGCGGTCGGCCAGGTCTGCGCGGACCTCGCCCGGCAGCTGATCGGCGACGCCGAGGGGGCCAGCAAGGACATCCGGATCGACGTCACCGACGCGGCCACCGAGGACGAGGCGGTGCGGGTGGCCCGGGTGATCGCCCGCAACAACCTGCTCAAGTGCGCGATCCACGGCGAGGACCCCAACTGGGGGCGGGTGCTGGCGGCGATCGGGACCACCGACGCGGCCTTCGACCCGGACCGGCTGGACGTGGCGATCAACGGTGTCTGGGTCTGCCGCGACGGCGCGGTCGGCGAGGACCGCGCCCTGGTCGACATGACCGGCCGCCAGGTCGTCATCACCGCCCGGCTGAACGCCGGCCCGGCGAGCGCCACGGTGTGGACCAACGACCTCACCGCCGACTACGTGCACGAGAACAGCGCCTACTCCACCTGACCCCCGTGGGGCCCAGGGAACCAAGGGAACCGACACCGTGCAGATCGCACCCAAGGGCGAACAGGCCCGCAACAACACCGCGCTGCCCAAGGCTCTCACCCTCATCGAGGCGCTGCCCTGGCTGGAGCGCTTCCACGGCAAGACCGTGGTCATCAAGTTCGGCGGCAACGCCATGGTCGACGAGTCGCTCAAGGCGGCCTTCGCCCAGGACGTGGTCTTCCTGCGCTACGCCGGCCTGCACCCGGTCGTCGTCCACGGCGGCGGTCCGCAGATCAGCGCCCAACTGGACAAGCTGGGCATGACCTCCTCGTTCACCAACGGCCTGCGGGTGACCACGCCGGAGACCATGGACGTGGTCCGCATGGTGCTGGCCGGCCAGGTCCAGCGCGAGCTGGTCGGCCTGCTCAACGAGCACGGCCCGTTCGCCGTCGGCCTGACCGGCGAGGACGCCCACACCATGACCGCGGTCAAGCGCTTCGCCGAGGTCGACGGCGAGCCGGTGGACATCGGCCTGGTCGGCGACATCGTCAACATCGAGGCGGGCGCGGTGAAGGCGCTGATCGCCGACGGCCGGATCCCGGTGATCTCCAGCATCGCCCGCGGCGCCGACGGCCACGTCTACAACATCAACGCGGACACCGCCGCCGCCGCGCTCGCGGTCGCGCTCGACGCCGAGATGCTGGTGGTGCTCACCGACGTCGAGGGCCTCTACGCGGACTGGCCGCACTCCGACGACGTGATCAGCCAGCTCTCCGCGAGCGAGCTGGACGCCATACTGCCCGGCCTCTCCAGCGGGATGGTGCCGAAGATGGAGGGCTGCCTGCGCGCGGTCCGCTCCGGCGTGGGTACCGCCCGGGTGCTGGACGGCCGGGTGCAGCACAGCCTGCTGCTGGAGATCTTCACCGACGAGGGCATCGGCACCATGGTCGTGCCGGACGACGAGACCGAGGTCCTGGGGGGACTGGCATGAGCGGGACGGACCGGAACACGGGCACGAGCGGCAACGCCGAGCTGACCGAGCGGTTCACGCACGCCCTGGCCAACACCTACGGCACCCCGCGGCTCGCCCTGGTCCGCGGCTCCGGCGCCACCCTGTGGGACGCCGACGGCCGCGCCTACACCGACCTGGTCGGCGGCATCGCGGTCAACGCGCTCGGCACCGCGCACCCGGCCGTGGTCGCGGCGGTGACCCGGCAGATCTCCCAACTCGGCCACGTCTCCAACCTGTTCACGGCCGAGCCGACGGTCCGGCTGGCGGAGCGGCTGCTGGCGCTGTTCGACCGCCCGGGCCGGGTCTTCTTCAGCAACTCCGGCGCCGAGGCCAACGAGGCCGCGTTCAAGATCAGCCGGCTGACCGGCCGCACCCACCTGGTCGCGCTGGAGGGCGCCTTCCACGGCCGGACCATGGGCGCCCTGGCGCTCACCGGCCAGCCGGCCAAGCAGGAGCCGTTCCGGCCGCTGCCCGGCGAGGTCAGCCACGTGCCGTTCGGGGACGTCGAGGCGCTGCGCGCGGCGGTGACCACCGGGACCGCCGCCGTCGTGCTGGAGCCGATCCAGGGCGAGAACGGCGCCGTTCCGCTGCCGGCCGGCTACCTGCGGGCGGCCCGCGAGATCACCCGGGCCACCGGCACCCTGCTGATCCTGGACGAGATCCAGACCGGCATCGGCCGCACCGGCCACTGGTTCGCCCACCAGGCCGAGCCCGGCGTCGACCCGGACGTGGTCACCCTCGCCAAGGGCCTCGGCGGCGGGTTGCCGATCGGCGCCACGGTCGCCTTCGGCGAGGCCGCCGAGCTGCTGCGGCCCGGTCAGCACGGCACCACCTTCGGCGGCAACCCGGTGGTGGCCGCCGCGGCGCTCGCGGTGCTCGACACCATCGCGGCCGAGGGGCTGCTGGACCACGTCCAGAAGCTCGGCGCCCGGCTGCGCGAGGGCGTCGAGGCGATCGGCGACCCGCTGGTCTCGCACGTGCGCGGGGCCGGCCTGCTGCTCGGCATCGTGCTCACCGAGCCGGTCGCCCAGGCCGTGCAGGCGGCGGCCCAGGACGCCGGCTTCCTGGTCAACGCCGCGGTGCCGGACGCCGTCCGGCTGGTCCCGCCGTTGGTGCTCACCGAACGTGAGGCGGACGCCTTCCTGGTCGCGCTGCCGGGGATCCTGCGCGCCGCCCGGGCCGCCACCGCTCCCGTCTCCCGCCGGGACGACCGGCAAGGCGAACAGCAAGGCGAGCGGCAAGGCGACCGGCGGGACGACCCGGCCGAGCAGTCCTGAGGCCGGTCCGGGAGAATCATCACCATGACCGTGCCCCCGACCGATCAGCCCGCCACCGGCCCGACGCCGCAGGTCCCGCAGACCCGTACCGCGCGCCACCGGCGGATCGTGGACCTGCTCACCCGTCAGCCCGTGCGTTCGCAGAGCCAGCTGGCCAAGCTGCTGGCCGACGACGGTCTGGTGGTCACCCAGGCCACCCTCTCCCGGGACCTGGACGAGCTGGGCGCGGTCAAGATCCGCAACCGGGACGGCGCGCTGATCTACGCCGTCCCGGCCGAGGGCGGCGACCGCACCCCGCGCGCGCCGATGGGGGAGTCCGCCAGCGAGGGCCGGATGGCCCGGCTGGCCGCCGAGTTGATGGTTTCGGCCACCGCGTCGGGCAATCTGGTGGTGCTGCGCACCCCGCCGGGGGCCGCCCAGTTCCTCGCCTCGGCGATCGACACGGCCGAGGTGCACGAGATCATCGGCACCATCGCCGGTGACGACACGGTGCTGTTGATCAGCCGTGATCCGGCCGGCGGGCAGGCGCTGGCCGACCACCTGATGCAGTTGGCGCAGGCGAAGTCCTGACGGTGGAGCGTGGCGGACGGGCGGCGGGCGACCCGCCGTCCGTCCGGTCCAGGGGCGCGAATCGGCCAATCTCCGAGGATCGTTCCACGGCTCTTCGTGCGCATCGAAACGAAGGGTTAGGTTGTCCTCACGGAAAGTTGGTTGCCCGGGGCAACCGACCCCTTCGCGCCCATCGAGGTCCCGCCCATGCACGTGACTGTTGACCAGGACCGCTGCTGCAGCTCAGGGCAGTGCGTACTGACCGCCCCCGCGGTCTTCGACCAGAACGAGGACGAAGGCCTCGTCGAACTGCTCCAGACCGACCCCGCCGAGCCCCTCCACGACCAGGTGAGACTCGCCGCCACGCTCTGCCCGGCCGGCGCCATCACGGTGCGGGAGGACGCGTCATGACCACCGACACCCCCGACCTGTCCGCCCTCCCCGAGCTGCGGATCCCCGCGCCGCACAACAGCGGCTGCCCGTTCGACCCGTCGCCCAGCTACCAGGAGCTGGCGCCCGCCAGCCGGGTCAGCCTCTGGGACGGCAGCCAGTGCTGGCTGCTGACCGGCTACCCGCAGGTCCGCGCGGTGCTGACGGACCGCCGGTTCAGCGCGGACGCCCGCCACCCCAACTTCCCGTTCGTCACCCCGGGCCGCCGGGAGCTGGTCGGCGAGCAGCCCAACTTCCTGCGGCTGGACGACCCCGAGCACTCCCGGCTGCGCCGGATGCTCACCACCGACTTCCTGGTCAAGAAGGTCGAGGCGATGCGCCCCGACATCCAGCGGATCGTCGACCGGGCCCTGGACGCCATGATCGAGCACGGCTCGCCCGCCGACCTGGTCGCCGAGTTCGCCCTGCCCGTGCCCTCGCTGGTGATCTGCGACCTGCTCGGCGTGCCGTACGCGGATCACGACTTCTTCCAGCAGCAGAGCCGCCTGCTGCTGAACAGCGAGGTGCCCACCGAGACCGTCAAGGCGGCGCTGGACGCCCTCACCGACTACCTGACCGAGCTGGCCGCGAGCAAGCGGTGCGCGCCGGACGGCATCCTGGCCCGGCTGGCCGCCCGGGACGACCTCACCGCGGACGAGGTCGCCTCCAACGGCCTGCTGCTGCTGATCGCCGGCCACGAGACGACCGCCAACATGACCTCGCTCTCCACCCTGGCGCTGCTGCGCGAGCCCGCGCAGCTCGAGCGGCTGCGCGCGGAACCGACGCTGATCCGCGGGGCGGTCGAGGAACTGCTGCGTTACCTCTCCATCGTGCGGTCGGGGCTGCCCCGGATCGCCCTGGAGGACGTCGAGCTGCCGGGCGGGGTGACGGTCCGCGCCGGTGAGGGCGTGGTCTGCATGATCGCCACCGCCAACCGCGACGAGGCGCTGTTCCCGGCCGGCGGCGAGCTGGACGTCGAGCGCGACGCCCGCCGGCACCTGGCCTTCGGCTTCGGCGTCCACCAGTGCCTCGGCCAGCCGCTGGCCCGGGCCGAGCTCCAGATCGCGCTGGAGACCCTGCTCCGCCGGCTGCCGACGTTGCGCCTGGCGGTCCCGTTCGAGGAGGTTCCCTTCCGCACCGAGATGCTGATCTACGGCGTCCGGGAGCTCCCCGTCGCCTGGTGAGCCCCACCCGGTTCCCCGGCCGCCGGCCCCCGCCGCCGGCTCCCGCCGCCGGCCCCCGCCGCCGGCTCCCGCCGCCGGCCCCCGCCGCCGGCCCGGCCCCCGGCCCCCGGCCCCCGCCCCCGGTCCCCCGCCGGGGACGGGGGCCGGCCCGCTGTCCGCGGCGGGAGGCCGGGCCGTCGCGCGGCGAACCGCCCCGGCGACCGCCGCGACTGCTACATCTTGAAACCTGCTGTGCCCTGACGCTGTTACGGCTTTGAATTTCATACGGAGTCGTGCATACTTATGCCCATCAGTGCATGGGGCCTCGCTCCCACGCCCGTCCTGTTCGTACCGTGATGTAAGGAGAAAGCCGTGACCGAGCGCGTCGTACTCGCCTACTCGGGCGGTCTGGACACGTCCGTCTGCATCGGCTGGATCGCCGAGGAGACCGGCGCCGAGGTCATCGCCGTCGCGGTCGACGTCGGCCAGGGCGGCGAGGACCTGGACGTGATCCGCCAGCGCGCGCTGGACTGTGGCGCGGTCGAGGCCGAAGTGGCCGACGCCCGCAGCGAGTTCGCCGACGAGTACTGCCTGCCGGCGGTCAAGGCCAACGCGCTCTACCAGGGCCAGTACCCGCTGGTCTCGGCGCTCTCCCGGCCGGTGATCGTCAAGCACCTGGTGGCCGCCGCGCAGAAGCACGGCGCCAGCACCGTCGCGCACGGCTGCACCGGCAAGGGCAACGACCAGGTCCGCTTCGAGGTCGGCATCAACTCGCTGGCCCCCGGCCTGAAGTGCATCGCCCCGGTGCGCGACTACGCGATGACCCGGGACAAGGCGATCGCCTTCGCCGAGACCAAGGGTCTGCCGATCGCCACCACCAAGAAGTCGCCGTACTCGATCGACCAGAACGTCTTCGGGCGGGCCGTCGAGACCGGCTTCCTGGAGGACATCTGGAACGCGCCGATCGAGGACGTCTACGAGTACACCCAGAACCCGGCCACCCCGCGCGAGGCCGACGAGGTGGTCATCACCTTCGAGGCGGGTGTCCCGGTCGCCATCGACGGTCGCAAGGTGACCGTGCTGCAGGCGATCGAGGAGCTCAACCAGCGGGCCGGCGCCCAGGGCGTCGGGCGGCTCGACATGGTCGAGGACCGACTGGTCGGCATCAAGTCCCGGGAGATCTACGAGGCTCCGGGTGCGATCGCCCTGATCACCGCGCACCAGGCGCTGGAGAACGTCACCGTCGAGCGCGAACTCGCGCGCTACAAGCGGCAGGTCGAGCAGCGCTGGGCCGAACTCGTCTACGACGGCCTGTGGTTCTCGCCGCTCAAGCGGGCGCTGGACGGCTTCGTCGACGAGGCCAACCAGCACGTCTCCGGCGAGATCCGGATGGTGCTGCACGGCGGGCGGGCGGTGGTCAACGGCCGCAAGTCCGACCAGTCGCTGTACGACTTCAACCTGGCCACCTACGACACCGGCGACACCTTCGACCAGTCGATGTCCAAGGGCTTCATCGAGATCTTCGGGATGTCCTCGAAGCTCGCCGCCCGGCGCGACCTGGCCTGAAGCACCCTCCGAGCCACCCTTCCGGAGCCCCGGTCGGCCACCCCCCGCCGGCCGGGGCTCGCCCCTCACCTCCAGACACCTCAACTCCCGTACACCGCAAGGAGAGCCCGCGATGCCGTCCGCCGACCAGCCCGCCGACGTCCGTCTCTGGGGCGCCCGCTTCGCCGCCGGCCCGTCCGAGGCGTTGGCCAGGCTCTCCGCCTCGGTCCACTTCGACTGGCGCCTCGCCCCCTACGACATCGCCGGTTCCAGGGCGCACGCCCGGGTGCTGCACCGCGCCGGACTGCTGACCGAGGCCGAACTCACCGCCATGCTCGCCGGGTTGGACCAGCTGCTGGCCGACACCGAGTCCGGCGCCTTCACCGGCACGATCGCCGACGAGGACGTCCACACCGCCCTGGAGCGCGGCCTGCTGGAGCGGCTCGGTCCGGAGCTGGGCGGCAAGCTGCGGGCCGGTCGGTCCCGCAACGACCAGATCGCCACGCTCTTCCGGATGTACCTGCGCGACCACGCCCGGATCATCGGCGGCCTCCTGCTCGACCTCCAGCAGGCCCTGGTCGGGCTCGCCGAGGCGCACCCGGACACCGCCATGCCGGGCCGCACCCACCTGCAGCACGCCCAGCCCGTGCTCTTCGCCCATCACGTGCTGGCCCACGTCCAGGCACTCGGCCGGGACGCCGAGCGGTTGCGCCAGTGGGACACCCGGACCGCCGTCTCCCCGTACGGCTCCGGCGCGCTGGCCGGCTCCTCGCTCGGCCTGGACCCGCAGGCGGTCGCCGCCGACCTGGGCTTCGAGGGCGGCTCGGTGGCCAACTCGATCGACGGCACGGCCTCGCGCGACTTCGTCGCGGAGTTCGCCTTCGTCACCGCGATGATCGGGATCAACCTCTCCCGGATCGCCGAGGAGGTGATCATCTGGAACACCAAGGAGTTCGGCTTCATCACCCTGCACGACGCCTACTCCACCGGTTCCTCGATCATGCCGCAGAAGAAGAACCCGGACATCGCCGAGCTGGCCCGGGGCAAGTCCGGCCGGCTGATCGGCAACCTGACCGGCCTGCTGGCCACCCTCAAGGCGCTGCCGCTCGCCTACAACCGCGACCTGCAGGAGGACAAGGAGCCGGTCTTCGACTCCTGCGACACCCTGGAGGTCCTGCTGCCGGCCTTCACCGGCATGATGGCCACCCTCACCGTGCACCGCGAGCGGCTGGAGGAGCTGGCGCCGGCCGGCTTCTCGCTGGCCACCGACATCGCCGAGTGGCTGGTCAAGCGCGGGGTGCCGTTCCGCGTCGCGCACGAGGTCGCCGGGGCCTGCGTCAAGGCCTGTGAGAGCCAGGGCATCGAGCTCTGGGAGCTGACCGACCAGCAGTTCGCCCTGATCTCCGACCAGCTGACCCCCGAGGTCCGCGAGGTGCTCAGCGTGCCCGGCGCGATCGCGGCCCGGGACGGGCGCGGCGGCACGGCGCCCAGCGCGGTCGCCGCCCAGCTGGCCGAGGTGAAGGCCGACCTGGCGCTCCAGCAGGACTGGGTCAACCGGTAGTACGGATCCCGAAGGGGCCCGGCGGCGAGGGACGCTGCCGGGCCCCTGCGCCTTCGGACAGCTGAGTGATTTCCGACACGCGGGAAGGCCAGCTGGTTGAGAACGGGCGACGTCTGGGTAGAGCGCTGGCGAACGTATCTCCGTACCGTGCCGTGGCACCCGTGCGCGTTCGCGCGGTACGGGCTGGTACGTTCTAGCGCTACCCCGGCCAGGACCGATCCCCGGCCGGGCAGACCTCCGGCTGGGCAACCGGTGCGAAACCCTCACTGCGCGCGCCGGTATCGACGATGGGAGGCCCCCGCACATGGGCATGAGCGTGATCACCTCGGTGGCGACCGAGGACGATGCCGAACAGATCCTCAAACTCCAGTACCTCGCCTACCAGGGCGAGGCCGAGCTCTACGGCGACTGGTCGATCGAGCCGCTCACCCAGACCCTGGAGAGCCTGCGCGCGGAGCTGGCCGAGCGTCATGTGCTGGTGGCCCGGCTCGGGTCCGAGGTGGTCGGCTCGGTGCGCGGCTGGGTCGACGAGGACGGCGTAGGCCGGATAAGCCGCCTGGTGGTCCACCCCCGGATGCAGCGGCACGGCCTCGGCGGCCGGTTGCTGACGGCGGTCGAGGAGCGGCTGCTGGCCGAGCACCCGGTGCGCGCCTTCCGGCTCTCCACCGGTCACCGCAGTCTCGGCAACCTGCGCCTCTACGCCCGCCAGGGCTACCGGCAGACCGAGGTCCGCCCGGTCAACCGGATGCTCAGCCACGTCACGCTGGAGAAGCCGGTCGAGGTGCCTCTCGCGACGGCGGTCTAGACCTCCCAGCAGCTCCTGACCCCGCCACCGCAAAGCCGCGGTGGCGGGGTTGTCGCGTTTTCACCCCTTGTGCCGCAAGGGTCGTGTCCGGGATCCGGACATCGGTTCCTGTTTTCTGGGACACCTGGCGGTCATCTGTTTTACTTCTCCGTATGACTGCGACGACGAAGACCACCGCCACCGGCACCATGCCGGCAGGTGTGCGTGGCATGTGTTGTCGAATGTGTCACCGCTGACCGGGCCATCGCCCCGCGGGCCGCTGCCCGTCCCCGTGCCCCGATCCGGCCCCCGGCGCTGAGCCGCCACCGGCCATCCCGCCATCCGGCACCGATCGAGGCCGACCTCCCCGCACGACCCTCCCGCCGCCCCGGCGCGGCGTCGCACGTCCACGCCGTGACCCGGCCCGCGTGCTCCACCGCCCCCGACCCACGGAAGCAGCTGTGATCACCACCAAGGCCCTCACCAAGGTCTACCGATCCCAAGGCCGCGAGGTGACCGCCCTCGACGGCGTCGACCTCTCCGTCCGCGAGGGCGAGGTGTACGGCGTCGTCGGGACCAGTGGCGCCGGCAAGAGCACCCTGATCCGTTGCGTCAACATGCTGGAGCGCCCGACCTCCGGCACGGTCACCGTGGACGGCGTCGACCTCACCGCGCTGCCCGGCAGCGAGCACCGGGCCGGAGGCGAGCTGCGCGCGGCCCGCCGCCGGATCGGCATGGTCTTCCAGCACTTCAACCTGCTCTCCTCGCGCACCGTGCAGGAGAACGTCGAACTGCCGCTGGAGATCACCGGCCTGGACCGGCACGAGCGCCGCCGCAAGGCCGCCGAACTGCTCGACCTGGTCGGCCTCGGTGACAAGGCCCGCAGCTACCCCGGCCAGCTCTCCGGCGGCCAGAAGCAGCGCGTCGGCATCGCCCGCGCGCTGGCCGGCGATCCCAGGGTGCTGCTCTCCGACGAGGCCACCTCGGCCCTCGACCCGGAGACCACCCGCTCGATCCTCCGACTGCTGCGCGACCTCAACCAGCAGCTGGGTCTGACCGTGCTGCTGATCACCCACGAGATGGACGTCATCAAGTCGGTCTGCGACTCCGCGGCCCTGATGCGCGGCGGCCGGATCGTCGAGGCCGGCACGCTCACCGACCTGCTCGCCGCCGAGGGCTCCGAGCTGGCCCGCGAGCTCTTCCCGCTCGGCGCCCCCGGCGCGGCTTCGCCCGGCAGCACCGTGCTGGAGATCACCTTCCAGGGCGAGAGCTCGGCGCAGCCGTTCGTCAGCCAGCTGGCCCGGACCTACCAGATCGACATCAACATCCTGGGCGCCGCGGTGGAGACCATCGGCGGCCGGCTGGTCGGCCGGATGCGGGTCGAGCTGCCCGGGGGCCACCAGGACAACGTGGTGCCGATCGGCCACCTGCGCGCGCAGGGCCTGCAGGTGGACGTCCTCAACACCAACCTCGACACCAACCTCGACACGAACCTCGACTCGGGCCTCAACCCGGGCCTCAACCCGAACGGAGCGGCGGTATGACCTGGGACGACATGCAGCCGCTGCTCTGGCAGGCGACCCAGGAGACCTACCAGATGGTCGGCATCGCCACCCTGGTCACCCTGCTGCTCGGCCTGCCACTGGGCCTCCTGCTGGTGCTCACCGAGAAGGGCGGGCTGCTGCAGAACCGGCCGGTCAACAAGGTGGTCGGCGCGATCGTCAACGTCGGCCGCTCGCTGCCCTTCGTGATCCTGCTGGTCGCGCTGATCCCGTTCACCCGCTGGGTGGTCGGCACCACGATCGGCTGGCAGGCGGCCACCGTGCCGCTGGCGGTCGGCGCCATCCCGTTCTTCGCCCGGCTGGTGGAGAGCGCCGTGCGCGGCGTGGACAAGGGCCTGGTCGAGGCCGTCCACGCGATGGGCGGCGGCACCTGGGCGGTGGTCCGCAAGGCACTGCTGCCCGAGGCGCTGCCGGCCCTGGTCTCCGCGCTCACCACCACCGTGATCGCGCTGGTCGGCTACTCGGCGATGGCCGGCACGGTCGGTGGCGGCGGCCTCGGCAACCTCGCCATCACCTACGGCTACATGCGCTTCGAGACCTCCTTCATGGTGGTCATCGTGATCGAGCTGGTGATCCTGGTCACTCTGGTCCAGCTGCTCGGCGACCTCGTCGTCCGCAGGCTGTCGCGTCGCGGCGCCCCCACCGGACGGTGGGCGCGAGCGCGCCGCGCCGACGCTGAGGCACCCACCGCCGCCCCGGCCGGCTGAGACCCCCCTGAACCACCGCCCCGGAACCCGGGTGCGGTCGTAACAACCGACAACGGAGAAAGGCACTTTTCGTGCGTACCGTCCTGAAGTCCACCGCAGCCCTCGCCACCGCCGGCCTCGCGCTCTCCCTCGCGGCCTGCTCGTCCAGCTCCCCCGGCTCCACCGACAGCGCCGACAAGCCGCTGGTGGTGGTCGCCAGCCCGACCCCGCACGCCCAGATCCTCGACTACATCAAGGACAACCTGGCGGCCAAGGTCGGCCTGAAGCTGACGGTCAAGGAGGTCTCGGACTACACCCTGCCGAACCTCGCCGTGCAGGACGGCTCCGCGGACGCCAACTTCTTCCAGCACGTCCCCTACCTGGACGACTTCAACAAGACCCACGGCACCGACATCGTGCCGGTCGAAGCGGTCCACCTGGAGCCGCTCGGCGTCTACTCCAAGAAGGTCAAGAAGGTCACCGACCTGCCCCGGGGCGCCCAGATCGCGGTGCCCAACGACGCCACCAACGAGGGCCGGGCGCTCAAGCTTCTCGCCGACAACCAGGTGATCACCCTCAAGGCCGGCGTCGGCACCGGCGCCACCATCCAGGACATCACCGGCAACCCGAAGAACCTCAAGTTCAAGGAGCTGGACGCGGCCCAGCTGCCGCGCGCGCTGGACGACGTGGACGCCGCCGTGATCAACGGCAACTACGCGGTCGGCGCCGGCCTCAAGCCCGCCACCGACGCGATCCTGCTGGAGTCGGCGGTCAACAACCCGTACGCCAACGTGCTCGCCGTGAAGAAGGGCCACGAGAACGACCCGCGGGTGCAGAAGCTGGCCCAGCTGCTCCACTCCGACGAGGTCAAGCAGTACATCGAGAAGAACTTCCAGGGCGCGGTGATCCCGGCCTTCTGAGCCGCGGACAGCCGCCCGACGGGCCCGGCCGCCACGCGCGGCCGGGCCCGTCGCGTTCCCCCGGCTGACGCTCCGTCGACCCGCGGCACCACCGGGCGCACGCGGGGCGTACCGTGGGTCCACGACCCGCGAGGAGAGACGGTATGCAGGCGAGTTTCCCCGAGACCGCGATCAGCACCGAACGGCTGCTGCTGCGCCCCCTGGAGGAGGGCGACGCGCCCGGGCTGACCGCCATGATGGCCGACGAGCTGGTCCTGGCCTGGACGGACATCCCGCAGCCCTACACCCTCCAGCACGCCCAGCGCTGGATCCGGCACGGCGCCCCCGCGCTGCGCGCCGAGGGCCGCGGCATCGCCTTCGGGGTCGTCGAGCACCTGACCCAGCGCCTGGTCGGCACGCTCCGGCTGCACCGCACCGACTGGCGGCTGCGCAGCACCGAGGTCAGCGGCACCACCGCGCCCTGGGCCCGCGGCGAGGGCTACGCGGTCGAGTCGCTGCTCGGGGTGGCCCAGTGGCTCTTCGAGGACCGCGGCTTCCACCGGCTGGAGCTGCGCACCGCGGCCGGCGACACCGCGGCCCAGCAGGTCGCCCAGAAGGCCGGCGGGATCAGCGAGGGCGTCCTGCGCAGCGCCTGGATAGTGCGGACGGGCGAGGCCGGCACACCGGGCGACGAGAGCCGCAGCGACCTGATCCTGTGGAGTCTGCTCCCCGAGGACCTCGACCCGGCCGGTGTCGCGATCCGACATCCGACGACGGACCGTTTCGTCCTGCACGACTGATCTTCGTCCCGATGTCCGGCCCGGGTCGACGACACCGGGTAACCTCTGCACCTGGGCGGAGGGCCGCGCCGCGGGGGTGGAGTCACCCCCCGCGCCCGCGACCGTCCGGCCGCATTCCAGGGCCCGGCTCCGCGCACCGTCGCGCGCCACGGCCGAGTCGTGCGCGGGAACCGAGGGAGAACAGCCGCGATGGCGGACCGGATCACGGTCATCGGGTGGGACGGCACGCCGCTGACCGAGGCGGCCGGCGCGGCACTCGCCGCCGCCACCCTGGTCGCAGGGGCGCCGTACCAGCTCAACGCACTGCCGGTGCCGGCCGCCGCCGAGCGGATCGCACTGGGCAGCGTCGAACTGGCGGCCCGTCGCATCGCCGAGCACCGCGGCGCGGTGGTGGTGGTCGCCGAGGGGGACCCGGGCTTCTTCGGCGTGGTCCGCACTCTGCGCCGACCCGAGTACGGCCTGGAGCTGGAGGTGCTGCCGGCGGTCTCCTCGGTCGCCGCGGCGTTCGCCCGGGCCGGCATGCCCTGGGAGGACGCCCAGGTGGTCAGCACGCACGGCGGGCGGCTGCGCCGGGCCGCCAACGTCTGCCGGGCGCACAGCAAGGTCGCGGTGCTCACCAGCCCGGACGCCGGGCCCAGCGAGCTGGCCCTGATGCTGCGCGGGGTGCACCGGACCTTCGTGGTCTGCGAGGCGCTCGGCACCCCGGACGAGGACGTCCACGTGCTGACCTCGGAGCGGGTCGCCGACCACAACTGGCGCGAGCCGAACGTGGTGCTGGTGATCGGCGGCGCCGCCCAGCCGCGGGCGATGGACGCCCCCTCCGGCTGGCTGGCCGGACGGCCGGTCGGCTACCCCGGGGACGAGCGCGGCTGGGGGCTGCCCGCCGACGCGTACGACGGCGAGGCCGCCGACGAGCTGTCCGCCGAGACCCGGGCGGTGGTGCTGGCCCGGCTCGGCCCGAGCCCGGGTGACCTGGTGTGGAGCGTGGGTTCCGGCAGCGGGGCGCTCGCGGTGGAGACCGCGCGGTTCGGCGCGGCGGTGGTCGCCGTCGAGGCGGACGCGGCGGCCTGCGCGCGGATCACGGTCAACGCGCGCCGCTACGGGGTCGAGCTGGAGACCGTGCACGGCACCGCGCCGGAGGTGCTGGGCGGGTTGCCGGAGCCGGACGCGGTGGTGGTCGAGCACGGCGGGGGAGCGGTGGTGGCGGGCGTGCTGACCCGTCGTCCGGCCCGGCTGGTGGCGGTGGCCGGCAACCTCGCCGAGGCCGAGGAGATCCGCACGGTCGCACTGGCGGCGGGTTACCAGGTGGAGGGCGCACTGCTGCAGTCCACGCCCCTGCGGTCCCACGGTGCGCTGTCCCTCGGCACGGGGGAGAGCAGCCTGGTGCTCTGGGCCGAGCCCAGCTCGTAGCAATTGAGGATGATTCGGGCATCGGTTCGATGGGCTGTCGGTCGGGGCCGGTAGTCTGACGGTCCGCCCACTCCCCGGGGATCCCGGGGCGGCGGCCCGTCCGACGTGGTGCAACGCACATCCGCGTGGGAGCGTGGGCATTCGACTGACACGCACCGGACCGGGAGAATGTGCCCGGGCCCGGGGGCGGTCGTGCCGGTTGCCCCGGGCTGTCGTTAGTTCAGGTGACGGTGTGCGGTGTGGTCGGCCCCTCGGGGGCGGATGACACCGGCACCGGGTGCCGTGAACCAGCCGGGCGGGACCACGGACGTCGCGCGCCCGCGCGACGCCCGTCAGTTGTTTCAGGGGCGGGCCGGTCCCGGGCCCGCCCGGAACGGGCGGTGCGCCTCGGTCGGCGATCGGGTCGCCAAGGACGCGGAAGCGGCCGGAAGGAGTGTTGAGATGACCGACGGCGGTCACGTCCCCAGCGAGGGACTGCCGGAGCACCTGCTCCCCGAGACCGGGAACGATCCGGCGCAGGGAGGTGGCGGGTGGGGCACCGACCTCGTCGGCCAGGCCGTGCCCGCGGGCAGCCCGCACCCCGGCTACACCTTCCTCGACCAGCCGGACCGGCCCGACCACCTCGACGACGAGGACGACGTGCTGCTGATGCCCGGTCCGCAGGGCTCCTGGACCGAGGCCGCCACGCCGGTCGTGCCGCTCACCGAGGCGCTCGGGGCGCAGGGCGGGGCCGGGTTCCCGGTCGCGCCGGCCGTTGCGCAGCCGCCGGCCGGTCGGCCGGTCACGCCGAGCTTCCCCACCCCGGCCGCCCCCGTGCCGGTGGCCCCGGTCGAGGCCGTCCCGGTCATCGCCGAGCCGCCCGCCGTCGAGTCGACCGTGGCGCTGTTCACCGTGGCCGACCCGGCCGAGCAGGCCCCGGCCGGCACGCCCGTCGAGCCGTCCTGGCCGCCGCTCGCTCCGTCGGTCGCCGCGCCCGGTGAGGCCGCCGCGGCGCCCGCGCCGGCCGGTGAGGCCGCTGCCGCCCAGCCGGTGCCGCCGGCGGCCGTGGAGCCGCAGCCGGTCCAGGCCGCCGTGCCGCAGCCCACGACGCCGCAGGAGGCCGCGCCGCAGCCGGCCCGCCGGCCGCTGCACGCGGGGCCGCCGATCCCGGACCCGTCGCTGATGACCGGTCAGGTGCCGGTCCGCTCGCTGGCCGACCGCGGCCCGTCCGGGCCGGGCGGTACCCCGCCGCACGGCGTCCAGGTCCAGCCGGCCGTCGTCCCCACGCCGGCCACGCCGGTGGCCTTGGAGCCCGTGGTGCTCCCGGCCCAGGCCACCGCTCCGACGACGGACGAGGCGCCCGCCGTCGTGGACGCCGACCAGCAGCCGCCGGCCGCCGTGGCGGGTGCCCCCGCCGTCGCGGATGCCGCCGCTGCCGCGGCCGCATCCGCTGCCCCGGCTCCGGCTCCGGCCGCGGTGGAGGCCGCCGCCGAACCGGCGCCGGTGGTGCTGCCCGGCCAGCCGCGCCGGATCGCCGCCTTCCTGGCCGCGCCCGCGCCGCTCGGTCTGACCGTCACCGATCCCCTGACGACCGGCGAGGCCCAGCCGCAGCCGGCCGCCGCGCCGGCCGAGGCCGCCATCGCGCCCGTCGCCGAGCCGGCGGGCGTGGAGCCCGTGGCCCAGGTGCCCGTCGTCGAGGCCGCGCCCGTCGAGGTACCCGTCGCCGAGGCCCCGTCCGCCGAGCCCGCCGTCACCGAGGCGCCTGTCGTCGTCGAGGTCCCCGCCGTCGTCGAGGTCCCCGTCGCCGAGGCCGCCCCTGTCGAGGCCCCCGCCGTCGAGACCCAGGCGGTCGAGCCCCCGGCCCCCGAGGGCCCCGGGATAGCGCCCACCGTCCCCGAGGCCGCCGCGCCGGCGCCTGCCGAGCAGGCGCCTGCGGAGACCGCCGCCGGCACCGGTGTGATGCCCTCGGCGACCGCCGTCTCCGAAGCCCCGGCCGAGCCGGCCGTCGAGGCCCCCGCCCAGCCCGAGCCGGTGGCCGCCGAGGAGACGCCCGCCGCAGAGCAGGGCACCGAGTCCGCGGCCGAGGCCGCGTCCGTCGAGGTCCCCGAAGCCGAGCCGGCCGCCGAGGCCGACGCCCTCGCCGAACCGACGGCCGAACCGACGGTCGAGCCGGTCGCCGAGGCCGTCGAGACCCCCGACGCCGCCCCCCAGTCCCCGCAGCCCGCCGAGCCGGCTGAGCCCGCGGAGCAGGCCGAGCCCGCCGAGGTTCCGGAGGCTCCCGAGACCCCGCGCCCCCCGGCCGCCGCAGGTTACGACGAGGCCATGCGGGACGCCGTCCACCAGGTCATCCGCGAGCGCCGCGACATCCGCAACGGCTTCCGCCCCGACCCGGTCCCGCACGAGGTGCTGCTCCGCGTCCTGGAGGCCGCCCACACCGCCCCCAGCGTCGGCTACTCGCAGCCCTGGGACTTCGTGGTGATCCGCTCCTCCGAGACCCGCCGCAAGATGCACGAACTGGCCGAGCGCCAGCGCGAGGCCTACGCGGACTCGCTCCCCAAGGGCCGGGCGAAGCAGTTCAAGGAAATCAAGATCGAGGCGATCCTCGACACCCCGGTCAACATCGTG
The DNA here is from genome assembly GCF_055559155.1 of Kitasatospora sp. NPDC024654. Classification (NCBI taxonomy): domain Bacteria; kingdom Bacillati; phylum Actinomycetota; class Actinomycetes; order Kitasatosporales; family Streptomycetaceae; genus Kitasatospora; species Kitasatospora sp. NPDC024654. Next base: position 101,526 of record NZ_JBVHLF010000007.1, on the reverse strand, counting down.
GTCACCGCCGACCGCACCCGCGGCGGCCGGCACACCCTGGGCCGGCACACCCAGCCGCAGATGGCCCCCTACTCGGCCGCGCTGGCGGTGGAGAACCTCTGGCTGGCCGCCCGTGCCGAGGGCCTGGGCGTCGGCTGGGTGAGCTTCTTCGACGAGGAGGAGATGGTCCGCGAGCTCGGTCTGCCCGAGCACCTGGAGGTGGTCGCCTACCTCTGCGTCGGCTACGTCGACTCGTTCCCGGACGAGCCCGAGCTGCAGCAGCAGGGCTGGGCCAAGAAGCGCCCGCTCTCCTGGGTGGTCCACGAGGAGCAGTACGGCAACCGCGCGCTGCCCGGCGAGGAGCCGCACAGCGTGCTCTCCGAGGCCCTGCGCACCATCCGCCCGTTGGACGCCAAGGCGCTCGGCGAGGCCTGGGACCGCCAGAAGCGGATGACCAAGCCCGCCGGCTCGCTCGGCATGCTGGAGATCATCTCCGCGCAGCTCTGCGGCCTGGGCCGGAAGTGCCCGCCGCCGATCCCCGAGCCCGCCTGCGTGGCGATCTTCGCCGGCGACCACGGCGTGCACGCCCAGGGCGTCACCCCCTGGCCGCAGGAGGTCACCGCCCAGATGGTGGCCAACTTCCTGGCCGGGGGAGCGGTGGTCAACTCCTTCGCCGCGCAGGTCGGTGCCGAGGTCTGCGTGGTGGACGTCGGCGTCAAGGCCGAGCTGCCGGACGCCATCCAGCAGGGCCGGACCACCGGCCTGCTGCCGCGCAAGGTCAAGCCGGGCACCGACGACATGACCCAGGGCCCGGCGATGTCCCGCGAGGAGGCGCTCAAGGCGCTGGAGATCGGCATCGAGACCGCCCGCGACCTGGTCGCGGCCGGCAACCGGATCCTGGTCACCGGCGACATGGGCATCGCCAACACCACCGCCTCGGCCGCCCTGATCGCGGTCTTCGCGGGCGCCGACCCGGCCGAGGTCACCGGCCGCGGCACCGGCATCGACGACCAGACGCACGCCCGCAAGGTCGAGGTGGTCCGCCAGGCGCTGGAGCTGCACCAGCCCGACCCGGCCGATCCGATCGGTGTGCTCGCCGCCGTCGGCGGCCTGGAGCACGCGGCCATCGCCGGCTTCCTGCTGGGCGCCGCCAGCCTGCGCACCCCGGTGATCCTGGACGGCGTGATCGCCGGCTCGGCCGCGCTGGCCGCCAAGGCCATCGCGCCCGAGGTGCTGGCCGCCTGCATCGCCGGCCACCGCTCGGCCGAGCCCGGCCACCAGGCCGCGCTCGCCAAGCTCGGCCTGCGTCCGCTGATCGACCTGGACCTGCGGCTCGGCGAGGGGACCGGCGCCCTGCTGGCCCTCCCGCTGGTGCAGAGTGCCGCCCGGGCGATGCACGATGTAGCCACCTTCGATTCCGCCGGCGTCACCGAGAAGGCCTGAGGGCCCGGAGGTGGACCCGCGCCGGACCACCTCCAGGCCCTGAGCCCGTTCGCTGGTCCCGCGGTACCCGGCCCGAGGGCGCGCCGGGTACCGCGGGCCGCGCCGTACCCGAAACCCTCCCCGCCCTCCAGGAGAGTCCGCCGATGAGCGCGCCCAACCCCCACCCCAGCACCGAGGGCCGCACGGCCTACCCCGTCGGCCTGCTGCTGGCCGGCCGCCGGGTCGTCGTGGTCGGCGGCGGGCAGGTGGCCCAGCGCCGGCTGCCCGCGCTGATAGCCGCCGGTGCCCGGGTCGAGCTGGTCTCCCCGAGCACCACCCCCGCCGTGCAGGCGATGGCCGACGCGGGCGAGATCGTCTGGCACCGGCGCGGCTACGCCGAGGGCGACCTCGCCGAGGCCTGGTACGTCCTGGTCGCCACTGACGACCACCTCGTCAACCAGGCGGTCAGCGCCGAGGCCGAGCGGCTGCGGGTGTTCTGCGCCCGTAGCGACGACGCCGCGGCCGCCACCGCCTGGACCCCGGCCACCGGCCACGACGCCGGCACCACGGTCGCCGTCCTCACCGGCGACCCGCGGCACTCCGCCGCGCTGCGCACCGCCATCGTCGAGGGGCTGCGGGACGGCAGCCTGAGCGCCCGTCACGACCGCACCCGGGCCGCCGGGGTGGCCCTGGTCGGCGGCGGCCCCGGCGACCCGGACCTGATCACCGTGCGCGGCCGCCGGTTGCTCGCCGACGCCGACGTGGTGGTCGCCGACCGGCTCGCTCCGCGCGAGCTGCTCGCCGAGCTGCCCCCGCACGTCGAGGTGATCGACGCCTCCAAGATCCCCTATGGCCGTCAGATGGCCCAGGAGGCGATCAACCAGGCGCTGATCGACCATGCCAGGGCGGGCAGGTTCGTGGTCCGGCTCAAGGGCGGCGACCCCTACGTCTACGGGCGTGGCGGCGAGGAGCTGCTGGCCTGTGCCGAGGCGGGCATCCCGGTCACCGTGGTGCCCGGCATCTCCAGCTCGATCAGCGTGCCGGCCGCGGCCGGCATCCCGGTCACCCACCGCGGGATGACCCAGGAGTTCACCGTGATCTCCGGCCACGTCGCCCCCGAGGACCCGCGCTCGCTGGTCGACTGGGAGGGTGCCGCCCGGATGCGCGGCACCCTGGTGCTGCTGATGGCGGTCGAGCGGATCGGCGCGATCGCCGCCAAGCTGGTCGCCTGCGGCCGGTCCGCCGACACGGCCGTCGCCGTGATCCAGGAGGGCACCACGGCGGGCCAGCGCCGGGTCGACGCCACCCTCGGCACGGTCGCCGCCACGGTCGCCGCCGAGGGGGTGCGCCCGCCGGCCGTGATCGTGATCGGCGAGGTCGTGCACGTCCTCGACCCCGCCACCCGCCCCACCGCCTGAGCGAGAGCAAGTACCTGCCATGGCCGAGCCCGTCCTGATCACCGACCCCGCCGACCCCCGGCTGGCCGACTACACCGGCCTGACCGACGTCGAGCTGCGCCGCCGCCGGGAGCCCGCCGAGGGCCTCTTCATCGCCGAGGGGGAGAAGGTGATCCGGCGCGCCCTGGCCGCCGGCTACCCGATGCGGTCGATGCTGCTCACCCCCAAGTGGCTGGAGGTCATGGCGGACGTGATCGCCGCCGCGGACGCCCCGGTGCACGTGGTCGAGCCGGCCCTCGCCGAGGCGGTGACCGGCTACCACGTGCACCGCGGCGCGCTCGCCTCGATGGCCCGCAAGCCGCTGCCGGCCGCCGCCGACCTGCTGGCCGGGGCCCGCCGGGTGGCCGTGCTGGAGGGGCTGGTGGACCACACCAACCTGGGGGCGATCTTCCGCAGCGCGGCCGCGCTCGGCATGGACGCGGTGCTGCTCTCGCCGGACTGCGCCGACCCGCTCTACCGGCGGGCCGTCAAGGTCTCGATGGGCGCGGTCTTCGCGGTGCCCTACGCCCGGCTCGACCCGTGGCCGGGCGCGCTGGACACACTGCGCGGGGCCGGCTTCCGGCTGCTCGCGCTGACCCCGGCCGAGGGCTCGGTCGAGCTCGCCGAGGCCGCCCCGCACCGGCTGTCCCGGGCCGCGCTGATGCTCGGTGCCGAGGGCGACGGCCTGACCACCCGCGCGCTGGCCGCCGCCGACCAGCGGGTCCGGATCCCGATGGCGCACGGCATCGACTCGCTGAACGTCGGCGCCGCCGCGGCGGTCGCCTTCTACGCCGTCAACGCGGGCTGATTCGGCCGTTCCGCCAGGCCTCCCAGGCCGCCAGCCAGCGCGCCCGTGACTGGTCCAGCTCCGGGGCGGCGTCACCGAGCGCCGCCCGTCGGGTCCAGTGGCGTTCCCACGCCTGCTGCGCGGCCCGGCTGGCGACCCGCTCGCCCAGCGCCCCGTGCCGCAGCGTCTCCTCGATCGCGGCGGCCCGCAGCCCGGCGTCCGCGGCGAACCAGGGCGCGTCCCGGCGCAGCCGGGTCAGCTGGCCGACCAGCGAGGCCAGCAGCGCCTCGGCCCGTTCGGCGTCGCAGCCGGCCGCCCGCGCCTGCTCGGCCACCGCCCTCCGCCACAGCGCCCGCTGCGCCTCGCCGGCCGCCGGCTCGCCCGGCAGGTGACTCTCCAGCAGCGCCCGGACCGCCGCGATGCCGGTCACCGGCACCGGCTCCGACTGGGCCCGTCGCCCGGCCGCGTACCGCTCCCGCAGCGCCTCCCGCTCGGCGACGTACGGCCCGAGGTCCGGCACCACCCCGATCCGCACCCGCTCCGGCGCCAGCCCGCGGCCGACCACGGTCACCCGCTGCCCGTCGGCCGTCAGCCGCAGCGCCCAGACGCCGTCGAGCCGGCACAGCTCGCCGCCGTCCGGCAGGGTCGTGAAGCTCGGCTTCCCGGCGGTCGGCCCGGCCTCCGCCTCGGCCGCCAGCGCCGCGAGCAGCGCCGCCCGGACGTCCTCGGGCTGCGCGGCGCTGCCCGGTGGTCCGGTCCGTACGGTCACCAGCGGTCCGTCCGGCGCGTCCCGGTCGCCGTGCACCAGCTGGACGGACTGCCAGGCCTCGCCCTCGCGGCCGAACTCGGCGAGGAACGTCGGGGTGAGCACGGGCTCGCGCAGCCCGTGGATCGGGAACGGCGGATGCTCCGCGAACCCGGCCAGCATGGCGAAGTACTGTTCCAGGAGCCGTGGGTCACCACCCGCTACGTGCTTCATGCGGGCAGTCTGGCACCGCGTCGCCCGCTGGGAAGGGTCAAGTGGCGTGATTTGAGCTTTCCTTGATGATTGATCAGAAATGATCGATCAGACCTGGTCAGCGATCATTCGCGCGCACTCCAGTGCCTCGGCCTGGGTGGTGTCCACCCACAGGTCGTACCGCACGCCCTGGTGGACCAGCTCGGCCTGCCGGCGCGCCATCCCCGGCACCCGGTCGCCGCGGGCGAGTTCGCGGCCCTCGGCGACCGCGGGCTCGCAGCGCACGCCCACCCAGAGCACCTCCAGCCCGCTCAGCGCCTCCCGCCAGCGGGCCTGGGACGCCGGGCCGCCGAGGAACACCTCGTCCACCACGATCCGGGCGCCGGCCCGGGCCATCGCCGCGATCCCCTGGCTCCAGGCCACGTCCAGCGCCCGGAAGGCCGGACCGGTGTCGACCCCTCCCTCCGGTCCGAAGGAGATCCCCGAGTCGCCCCGCCGCAGCGAAGCCGGCAGCGCCGCCACCAGGGTGTCCGTGCCGAGGGTCAGCCACGGGTCGGGCAGCACCGCCTGCAGGCAGCGCGCGATCCCCGACTTGCCGGAGCTGGACGCGCCGTTGAGCATGATCACCTGAGTCGTCACCGCGTCACCCTAGCCAGCCCGGCGGCCGCCGGCGAGCGGAATTCAGCCGCCGACCGTGCCGCCGGCGCTCCCGGCGCTCCCGGTGCCGCCGGAGATCCCGGCGCCCGGCCAGGACTCCTCCAGCGAGCCGTCCGGCCGGACCGCGTAGCGGGTGGTGGACACCGCGCCGGTCTGGGTCACCCGCTCCTCGCGCACCAGCGCGCCCTCCTCCAACCGCCAGCTCGCCGCCGCCTGCGGATCCGCCGCCGACGAGCGCCCGGTCAGCAGCACCGGCGAGCCGTCCGGTCCGGAGCCGAAGAGCTCCACCAGATCGACCGGCATCGACCCCTCGGTCCGCCGCAGCACCACCACGGTCGCCGCCGTGCCCCGGTAGCGGGCCGGCAGCCTGGCGGCCAGGGTGACCGGGGCGCCGTCCCCCGTGCTGTGGCCGCCGTGCAGCTGGATCCGCGGGCCGCCGGCGGGGTCGGGGTAGTTGCGGTCGGCCCAGTTCACGGTGGCCGCCACGGCGTTGGCCGGCCCGAGGCCGGACCCCGCGGCGCCGGTGCTCTGACCGGTCAGCGCGGCCGCCTCGGCGGGCTGCTGACCGGCCGGGCCGGCGTCGGCGGAGAGCCCGATGGCCGGCGCGCCCGTGCCGCTCGGCGTGCCGGCCGGGACGGGCGCCAGGCCCTGCGCGTGGCGGTTCTCGCAGCCCTGGGCGGTGGCGATGGCCAGCGCCACCCCGACGGTCACCACGATGAAGACCACCAGGCGCTGGCGCAGCAGCCGTCGCCGGGCCTCGCCGGACCGGCCCGGCGGCGGGGTGTGCTGTCGCTCCCGACCGGCGCCGCGGGCCCGGACCGGGCGCTCCTCCGCGGCCGGCCAGGGCATCGGCGTGGCCGGCGGCTGGCCGGGGCCGCCCGGCCGGCGCGGCGGCCCGGGGTGGCCGGGGCCCCGCACCGCCTCGCGGCCCTGCTCGACCCGGGGGCGCCCGGCCATCCGTCCGGGTGTGCCCGGCCGCCCGGCGACCCGCAGCCGCCCGCCGTGCCCGGCCTCCTGCGCCTCCTCCTCACGGGCCGCGACGCCCTCGGCCTCGCGCACCGGCGGATGGCCGGGCGGCTCGGCCGGCGCCGGGGGCGGCACCGCCGTGGCGCGCCCGCGCGGCCCGGGAGCCCGCGCGGCCAGCTCGCTGAGCCGCTCGTGCAGATGGGTGGCGGCGGGCCGGTCCAGTGGCTCCTTGGCCAGGCAGGCCCGGATCAGTGGCGCCAGCGGGGCGGGCACCTCGGAGAGGTCGGGCTCCTCGTGCACGACCCGGTAGAGCATCACCTCCGACGAGGCGCCGGACCCGAACGGGGTGTCACCGGTCAGCGCGTAGGCCAGCGTGGCACCGAACGCGAACACGTCGGTGGCCGGCGTCACCGCCACGCCGCGGACCTGCTCGGGTGCCAGGAAGCCCGGCGAGCCCACCGCCGTCCCGACGTGGGTCAGCGTGCTGGCCCCGCGCGACCAGGCGATCCCGAAGTCGATGATCCGCGGGCCCTTGGGGGAGAGCAGGATGTTGGAGGGCTTCAGGTCGCGGTGCACCACCCCGGCCTCGTGCACCTTGACCAGGCCGTCCGCCAGCGCGGCGCCGATCCGCGCCGCCTCCGGCCAGGGCAGCGGCCCCTCGTCGCCGACCTTCTTGTACAGCGAGGGGCCGGGGACGTACGCGGTGGCCAGCCAGGGGCGGTCGGCCTCGATGTCCGAGCCCACCACCCGGGCCGTGCAGCCGCCGCGGATCCGCGAGGCGGCGGCGATCTCGCGGGCGAACCGGGTGCGGAACTCCGGGTCCTCGGCCAGCTCGGCCCGGATCAGCTTGAGCGCGACCCGCTGCCCCCGACGGTCGGAGCCCAGGTAGACCACGCCCATCCCGCCCGCGCCGAGCCGCCGGTGCAACCGGTACGGGCCGACGATGCGGGGGTCCTCACGCCTCAGCCGCATCATCGCCATGTCGTTCCCCGTCGACCCGTGAGGTGGGCAACCCGTGAGGTGGCCCCGCGTGGTGGGGCGTCGTCAGATTCCTGCCGGGCACAGCTTACGGACTGTCGGCTGCGGTGTGCTGATACGCAACACGCGAACCGCCGGTGGGATTGTCCGATCTGCTCGTCCCCGGCCCGGGTGACCGGCACCCTGCCACCGACCCCCTCCCTCCAGGGTCGCACAGCGGGACCGGGCCACTCGCCGCCCGGGTGCCTCGGGGTCGCTCTCAGGGTTCCCTCGGGGGTGCGTACGACCCGGCCTCCACCTGCGGTAGTAGTCCGCCGCCCCATCCTCATACTCCCGGACCGTCCGGGAACCGTACGCGGGCATGACGCCGGGTGGCACCCCCGGGCCCTAACTTTGAGGCAGCGGTGGGCGGGCTACTCGTCCCCCGAGTTCAACCGCCCACCGCGGCAGCCCTTCCAGCCGACCGACCGAGACCAGCACAGGAGCGGGATCATGGCACTGCAGCTCTCCGGGGCCGTCCGGCGGCGGCTGCCACTCGTCGAGCGGCTGACCGGGGCCCGGCGTCCGGCGCGCGAGCAGCGCCACCCGGTCGTCGCCGTGGCGATCGCCCTGCCCTGTGCCGTCGCCCTGCTGCTGCTCTTCGGCGGCTGGGAACAGATGCTCGCGCAGACCAGGGCGGTGGCCCAGTTGATCGGGCGCTGACCCCAGGGGACGGGGTTCGGCGCCGGCCGACGGCGGGTGTTCCCGCGCACCTCGCAGGACGGGTGAGCGCGCGGGTACCACCTGCCGCGGTCTAGGTGAATGCCGTGCTCGTGACACCGGTGAGGGTGTCCCGGGCACGGCATTCACGCATCCGGCCACGGTCCCAACCACCCTGCCCCGCAAGCCCGGACAGCACGAAGGGCCGCCGTCACAGGGACGGCGGCCCTTCCTCTTCGGTGCGCGATACTGGGATCGAACCAGTGACCCCTACCGTGTCAAGGTAGTGCTCTCCCGCTGAGCTAATCGCGCCGGTCCGGTACGGATACCGGTCTGGCAGGTGGCGGCACCGAAGTGCCACCGAAGGCCCCGGAGGACCTGGGTGCGCGATACTGGGATCGAACCAGTGACCCCTACCGTGTCAAGGTAGTGCTCTCCCGCTGAGCTAATCGCGCGGGAAGACCCCCGGTCAGGCCGGGGGACCTCTGGAGGTGGAGACGGGATTTGAACCCGTGTACACGGCTTTGCAGGCCGTTGCCTCGCCTCTCGGCCACTCCACCAGGCAACTTCTGAACCATATCAGGAAGAACGATCATGCTGTCCTTCACCGAGCGGACGACGAGATTCGAACTCGCGACCCTCACCTTGGCAAGGTGATGCTCTACCAACTGAGCCACGTCCGCCTGTCTTCCGTTTCACTTCCCCGCTTTCCTCAGCGGCTCCGTGTCCCGGCGACGTGTTGAACTTTAGCGGAAACTACGGCCAGCTCAAATTCCGTATCCGCAGGGCGGTGGCAGCGGCCTCCCGGCCACCGGCTCGGCCACCGGCTCCGGTCCGGTCCGCCACTCGCCGGCATCGCCGCACGTCAGCCGCCCGAGCCCGGGCCGAAGCCGGTGCCGACCTAGACTTCGAGCACCGCAGAACGCAGCCCACCGGCGGGCCCCACCCTGCCCGGCGTGGCCCGTGATCACCGCAGGAGAACCGTGCCCGCCCCCCGCATCCCCGTCCACCCCGACCAGCCGATGGCCCGTTTCGCCGGCCGGCTCGCCACCGGCCTGTGCGAGGTGACCTCCGACCCGGCGGCCCTGGAGAGCGAGGGCTGGTGGGCGGTGGTCCACGACTTCGAGGGCCGGCTCACCTGCGCCCGGTTCGCCGACGTCGGCCCCGACCCGGCTCCCGCCCGCTCCGCGGACGGCTGGCGCGGCCCGCGCTCCTCCGCCTGGCGCAGCTCGCTCGGGCACGACGCCTACACCGCCGGCGTGCGCCGGATCCGTGAGCACATCGCGGCCGGCGAGGTGTACCAGGCCAACCTCTGCCGGGTGATGACCGCGCCGCTGCCCGATCCGGACCCGGCCCACAGCGACATCGACGCGCTGGCCGGCCTGCTCGCCCTCGGCAACCCCGCCCCCTTCGCGGGCACCCTGCGGCTGCCCACCCACGGCATCGAGATCGCCACCGCCTCCCCCGAGCTCTACCTGCGCCGGGACGGCCGGACGGTCGCCTCCGGCCCGATCAAGGGCACCGGCCGCACCGAGCACGACCTGCTGGAGAAGGACCACGCCGAGAACGTGATGATCGTCGACCTGGTCCGCAACGACCTCGGCCGTGCCTGCGCCACCGGTAGCATCACCGTCCCCGACCTGTGCGCGGTGGAGAAGCATCCCGGCCTGGTCCACCTGGTCTCCGTGGTCCAGGGCGTCCTCCGGGACGACGCGGGCTGGCCCGAGCTGTTCGACGCCACCTTCCCGCCCGGCTCGGTCACCGGCGCCCCCAAGTCCAGCGCGCTGCGCATTATCGGCGCGCTGGAGACCGCCCCGCGCGGCCCCTACTGCGGCGCCGTCGGCTGGGTCGACGCCGACCGCGGCCAGGCCGAACTCGCGGTCGGCATCCGGACGTTCTGGATCGATCGGAGTACTGCGGCGGCTCCCGTGCTGCACTTCGGCACCGGCGCCGGGATCACCTGGGGCTCCGACCCGGAACGCGAGTGGGACGAGACCGAACTCAAGGCCGCCCGGCTGGTCGCGATAGCGTCGGGAGAGCACCCGGAGTAGCCCGCTGCTCCGCGCCCCCATCCTCCGAGGAGCAGCCACATGATCTGGCTCAACGGATCCCTGGTCGAGGAGCCCGCCGCGTCGGTCTCCGTGCTCGACCACGGACTCACCGTCGGCGACGGCGTCTTCGAGACCGTCAAGGCCGTGGACGGGCGTCCCTTCGCACTCACCCGCCACCTGGCCCGGCTGAGCCGCTCGGCGGCCGGACTCGGCCTTCCCGCCCCCGACCACGACCAGGTCAGGGCCGGCTGCGCCGCCGTGCTGGCCGCCAACCCGATGCCGTTCGGCCGGCTGCGGATCACCTACACCGGCGGCCTCTCCCCGCTCGGCTCCGACCGCGGCGAGGCCCCGCCCACCCTGGTCGTCGCGCTCGGCCGGACCACCCGCCGTCCCGACACCACCGCCATCGCCACCGCCCACTGGACCCGCAACGAGCACAGCGCGGTGGCCGGCCTGAAGACCACCTCCTACGCCGAGAACGTGGTCGCGCTGGCCCACGCCCAGCGGCAGGGCGCCTCCGAGACCGTGCTCGCCAACACCGCGGGCCGGCTCTGCGAGGGCACCGGTTCCAACGTCTTCGTGGTCCTCGGCGGCCGGCTGACCACCCCGCCGCTCGCCACCGGTTGCCTGGCCGGCATCACCCGCGAGCTGGTCGCCGAGTGGTGCGGGGCCGAGGAGGTCGACCTGCCGTACGAGGTGCTGCGCGAGGCCGACGAGGTGTTCCTGACCTCCAGCCTGCGCGACGTCCAGGCGGTCTCCCGGATCGACGACCGCGAGCTGCCCGCTCCCGGACCGGTCACCGCCAAGGCGATGGCCGTCTTCGCCGCCCGCGCCGCCGACGACCTGGATCCCTGAGGCCCCGCCCGCCGAACAGCGCGCGTGCCCGCCGCCAGAACGGGAAGAGCACAGCCATGACCACCACGCTGCGCCCCGCCGGTCCGGAACAGCCCCTGCCGAACGGCGGGCGCAGCCGGCTGTGGCAGGTCTGCGCCAACGGCCGCCCGGTCGGCACCGTGCGCACCAGCGCCGACCCGGTCGGCCACGGCTTCAGCGGGCGGATCGAGGAACTGGAGATCGCCGACGGTCGCCGCCGCGGCCGCGGCACGGTCGCCGTGCTGGCCGCCGAGGAGCTGCTGCGCGGCTGGGGCTGCCACCGCGCGGAGGTGGCCGTGCCGGTCGAGGCCCCGGCGGCGCTCGCCCTGACCCGGGTGCTCGGCTACGCCGAGACCAACCGCAAGCTCCGCAAGGAGCTGGGCCAACCGCCCGCCCCGGCCCCCGGCCTGACGCTCCGTCCGATCGGTCCGGTGGAGTTCCCGGACTGGCTGGCCGAAGCCAAGGCGGAGTACCGGGCCCAGCTGGTCCGCTCCGGCCTCACTCCTCGGCAGGCGCATGACAAGTGCGAGGCCGACCACACCCACCTGCTCACCGAGGGAGCCGCCACTCCCGGCGTCCTGTTGCGCCAACTCCTCAACGGCGGCACCCCGGTGGGCAGCATCTGGGTCGCCCTGCGCGACTCGGTGCTGCCCGGCGGGCGACCGCTCGCCTGGGTCATGACGGTCCAGGTTGCCGCCGCCCACCGCGGCCTGGGCCACGGCCGCGAGCTGATGCTCGCGGCGGAACGCGCCTGCCTCGACGCCGGGGTCCGCGATCTCGGCCTCAACGTCTACTCGGACAACCGCATCGCGAGCGCCCTCTACGAGTCCCTGGGCTACCGGGTGACCAGCCGGGTGCTGGCCAAGCCGCTGCTCTAGGACTCCAGCGACTCAGGACTCCAGCAGCGCGGCGATCCGCTCGCGCAGCCCGTCCTGGTTCTTGCTGCCGTCCAGCAGCTTCCCGCCCACCAGATAGGTCGGCGTGCCCGTGATCCCGATCGCCTTGCCCTCGGCCTGGTCGGCGTCCACCGCCAGGGTGTGCCGGCCGTCGATCAGCGCCAGCTCCAGCTCGTCGGCGTCCAGCCCGAGCTCGGCCGCCACCTCGAGCAGCAGCTCCTGCCCTCGCCGGTCCAGCTCGTCCACCCGGGCCAGCACCGCCTCGACGAACGCCCAGCCCTGCCCCTGGGCGAAGGCCTCCTCGGCCGCCTCGGCGGCGGCGTACGCGTGCTTGTGCTTCTCCAGCGGGAAGTGCCGGAAGGCGATCGTCAGCGCCTCGCCGAAGCGTTCACGCAGGGCTCGGACGTCATCGAGCGCGGTGCGGCAGTCCGGGCACTGGAGTTCGCACCAGAACTCCACGGTGGGCAGAGGGGAACCATCGGTCATGCCCACAGTGTTCCACTACGAGGGATGATGGACGGACCAGGACCGGGAGGCGTCATGAGCAGTGGCACACGCACCGAACGGCGGGCACGGCCATGCTGACCGCCGGAGTCTGTTTCGCGCTGACGGTCGTCGGTCTGGTGATCGCCGGACTGCACGGACTGCGCCGGCGTTGGCGGACGGCCACCCGCTGGGCGGCCGTGGCGCTGCTCCCGGCCGGTGTCTACCTGACCGGGCTGGTCCCGGTCGCCCGCTCGATCGGCCACACGGTGGCCGACTGGGCCGCCAGACTGGTCTTCGACCCCCGCGTCTTCGTGGGCATCGGCCTGCTCGCGCTCGCCGTCCTGCTCCTGCTGGCCACCCGGGTCGGCGGCGGGCGCAAGGAGGTCGCGGAGTCCGGGTCCCCGAGGTCGGCCACGGCCCGCCCGGCCGCCAAGCAACTGGGAACCCCGGCCACGCCCGCCAAGCCCACCAAGGGCAAGTCCGACGACGGCCTGGGTGACTTCTCGGACATCGAGGAGATCCTCCGCAAGCGCGGCATCTGAGCACCCGGCCCGGACGGCCCCCGGGTCAGCCCGCCACCGGAGCCGGCTCGGCCTCGTCGGCCACCGCGCGCTGACGGGCCCGGTAGGCGGCCACGTGCATCCGGTTCCCGCAGGTCCGGCTGTCGCAGTAGCGCCGCGAGCGGTTGCGCGAGAGATCCACGAAGACCCGCGCGCAGTCCGGTGCCTCGCAGCGGCGCAGCCGCTCGCGTTCGCCGGCCATCAGGATCAGGCCCAGCGCCATGCCCAGCTCGGCCGCCAGGTGGTCGGCCAGCGCGGCGTGCGGGGCGAAGTAGTGCATGTGCCAGCCGTGGCCGTCGTGGTCGGTCAGCCGCGGCGTCGCGTTCACCGCGGCGACCAGCCGGTTCACCAGCTCCGCGGCCTCCCCGGTGGAGGGGGCGGTGAAGATCGCCCGCAGCTGTCCGCGCAGCTCGTGCACGGCGGCCAGGTCGGCGACGCTCACCGCGTCCACCTCGCTGATGTCCCGCCGGGCCACGAACGAGGCCAGCGCCGGCACGTCGGCCAGCTGCTCGTGGCCGCCGGCCTCGGGCGAGGTGTTGAGAAGTTCGACCAGGATGCCCAGGGCGCACTCGGTGTCATGGGTGATCAGCACGTGGGAACTCCTCGCGTGCGCCGGGGGCGGTGGCCCGCCCGGCTCGGTCGTCACTGCCGCACTCTACCGGCCGGCTCCCCGAGAAGGCCGAAGGCGCCCGGCAGCACGGAGGCCCGTCCGCCGGTGGCGGGCTGGGCCGGCGTGGCACCGGGCGCCTGAGGGGCCGGCGTTCCCGCTCGAACGCCGGCGTCCGGACGGCCCCGAGACCGCGAGACACGCGGCAGAGCCTGTGGCCGTGCCCCCGAGTAGGACAGCCACCAGAACGAATCCACAACACCACCGGGGGAGTGCCCCCGGCGCTTCAGCTCTCGGCAAGGATGTGCGACAGCTCCCGGTCCAGGTCGAAGTGACGGTGTTCGGTGCCGGGGGGCACGGCGGCGTCGGTCCGCTTGAGGAACGACTCAAGCGCCCGGGCCGGGGCCTCCAGCAGGGCTTCTCCTTCCGGAGAGCTCAGCGCGATGCAGACGACTCCCTGGCCGTGGCTGCGTGACGGCCACACCCGGACGTCGCCCGTCCCGGTAGGTCGGTGCAGCCCCTCCGCGAGGAGGTCGCGGGCGAACACCCACTCCACGGTCTCGTCCGCACCGGTGTGGAACGTGGCGTGCACGGCATAGGGGTCGGCAGTGTCGTAGCGCAGGCCCGCGGGGACGGGCAGTGACGACTCGCTGGACACGATGAGGCGCAGGTGCAGCTCGCAGCTGACCGTGGTGTTCATAAGCGCCAGGGCCTTTCGCTCAGTGTGCGCTCGGGGAATCGCACGTCGGCGAACGGACCATCCCACCCCTGGCGGCGATGTAAACCCCTCTGTCCCGATTCGGGGCCGTGCGGTAACCCTTCCGGCGCATTGCGCAAAGCGCCGGAAGGGTTCCGGAACCGGATATCCGGGCTCCGGGAGAGAGAGTGGCACCTTGGGCCACTAGATGGTGACTGACGGTGACGAATGGCGGCTGCCGGGCTGGTCGGGGTGGTGTTGGGGGGCCTGGCCGGGGGTGGTGCGGAGCACCCCCTCCGATGCGGTAATGTTTTCCCTGCGCCCGGGCGATTAGCTCAGCGGGAGAGCACTTCGTTCACACCGAAGGGGTCACTGGTTCGATCCCAGTATCGCCCACCGGATTGCGCAGTAAGGCGAAGGACCCTGGTCAATTATTGACCGGGGTCCTTCGCCTTTTTGCGTTCTTGGTGCGGAAGGGAACTGATGATGCGTCACCTGGCCTTTCGCCGACGGCTCCTGGCGGGGCGTCGGGGGGCCGCCGGCCAACGACGTTGCGGAGCACCCCCGGGAGAGTGCTATTGTTTTCTCGTTGCCCGGGCGATTAGCTCAGCGGGAGAGCACTTCGTTCACACCGAAGGGGTCACTGGTTCGATCCCAGTATCGCCCACCGGACAACAGCAGGGCCCTCGCTGGATGACCAGCGAGGGCCCTGCTGCGTTGCCGGCCCGGGGTCCGGCGCCGGGTCAGGCCGCCGCCTCGCAGTGGTGCTCCGCGGTGAGCGGGCGGCCGCAGCCGCAGCGCAGCGGGCGCAGCGGCCAGGACCGGTCCACCCGCTCCGGGGTGCCCGCGCGCTCGAACCACTCCTGCAGCCCGCGGGCCTGCGCCGCGTGCCAGCCGGTCTGCCGGTGGTGCAACTCGGCGGGGGAGAGGCCGCCCAGCGTGGCGTGGTACCTGGCGCCGAGCGCTCGGACCAGGTCGAGCGCGGCGGTGGCGTCGGCCGCGGCGTCGTGCGCGCCCCGCAACAGCACTCCGTAGTGGGCGCAGAGGTCGGTCAGGGTGCGGCGACCCTTGCGGTAGCGGTCGGCGTACTTGTCCAGCACCCGCGGGTCGACCACCAGCAGCTCGGCGCCCTCCAGCAGGTCGGCCAGCGAGCGCTGCCGGTGCCGGCGCAGCTCGCGGTCGAGCAGGGTCAGGTCGTACGGCGCGTTCATCACCACCAGCGGGACGCCGGACCGGGCCTGCTCGGCCAGCGCGCGGGCGATCTCGCCGAGCACGACGTACGGCGGGCGGCCGTGCGCGCGGACGTGCTCGTCGGTGATCCCGTGCACCGCGCGGGCGCCCTCGGGGATCGCCACCCCGGGATCGGCCAGCCAGGTCCGTCGCTCGGCGGTCGCACCCGGCGCGGGCTGCACGACCAGGGCGGCGGAGACCACCCGGTCCGTCTCCACGTCCACGCCGGTGGTCTCGGTGTCGAAGGAGGCGAGTGGGCCCTCGTACCAGTAGCGGTGCTGCACCATGACCACCCCTCAGGTTCCCCCGGCCCCGCCTGGTGCACCGCCGAGGACTGACGGTGCACCGGCTCGTGGTGCCGTTCCGAGCAGGTGATACCCCGGGGGCGTACCGGTTCAATCCCGGCAGGCCGGGCGGCCCGCCCGTATATGGGTGCGCGGTCGCCCCGGTGGGCTCGGTACCATCGGGAGCGCAGCACGAGCTGCGCCTATGCAGATCCACCACGTCAGGAGAGACCGGTGACGGACGTCCGGGTAATCATCAACCGCGAACCCGATCGGGAAGAGCGCGTGGTGACCACGGGCACTACCGCCGCCGAGCTGTTCGCCGACGACCGCGCGGTCATCGCGGCGCGGGTCGCGGGTGCCCTGAAGGACCTCGCCTACCAGCTGCGGGACGGCGACGAGGTCGAGCCGGTGGAGATCAGCAGCCCGGACGGGCTGAACATCCTGCGGCACTCCACCGCGCACGTGATGGCGCAGGCCGTGCAGGAGGTCTTCCCCGAGGCCAAGCTGGGCATCGGCCCGCCGATCAAGGACGGCTTCTACTACGACTTCGACGTCGAGAAGCCCTTCCACCCCGACGACCTGAAGGTCATCGAGAAGAAGATGCAGGAGATCATCAAGCGCGGGCAGAAGTTCTCCCGCCGGGTGGTCACCGACGAGGCCGCCCGCGAGGAGCTGGCCGCCGAGCCGTACAAGCTGGAGCTGATCGGGCTCAAGGGCTCGGCCGCGACCGCCGGCGAGGGCGCGGACGTCGAGGTGGGCGGCGGCGAGCTGACCATCTACGACAACCTCGACCCGAAGACCGGCGAGCTGTGCTGGGGCGACCTCTGCCGAGGCCCGCACCTGCCGAGCACCCGGCACATCCCGGCGTTCAAGATCATGCGCTCGGCCGCCGCGTACTGGCGGGGGAGCGAGAAGAACCCGCAGCTCCAGCGCCTCTACGGCACCGCCTGGCCGACCAAGGACGAGCTGAAGGCCCACCTGGACTTCCTGGCCGAGGCCGCCAAGCGCGACCACCGCAAGCTCGGCAGCGAGCTGGACCTCTTCTCCGTCCCGGAGGAGATCGGCTCCGGCCTGGCCGTCTTCCACCCCAAGGGCGGCATCATGCGCCGGGTGATGGAGGACTACTCGCGCAAGCGGCACGAGGAGTCGGGCTACGAGTTCGTCTACACCCCGCACGCCACCAAGGGCACCCTGTTCGAGCTCTCCGGTCACCTGGACTGGTACGCCGACGGCATGTACCCGCCCATGCAGCTCGACGGCGAGAACGACTACTACCTCAAGCCGATGAACTGCCCCATGCACAACCTGATCTACCGCTCGCGCGGTCGGTCGTACCGTGAACTCCCGCTCCGGCTCTTCGAGTTCGGCACGGTGTACCGGTACGAGAAGTCGGGTGTGGTGCACGGTCTGACCCGGGCCCGCGGCTTCACCCAGGACGACGCGCACATCTACTGCACCCGCGAGCAGATGGCCGACGAGCTGGACTCGCTGCTCACCTTCGTGCTGGACCTGCTGCGCGACTACGGGCTGAACGACTTCTACCTGGAGCTGTCCACCAAGGACCCGGAGAAGTTCATCGGCAGCGACGAGGACTGGGAGGAGGCCACCGAGACCCTGCGGGCGGCGGCCGAGAAGCAGAACCTCGAACTGGTGCTGGACCCGGCGGGCGCGGCCTTCTACGGGCCGAAGATCTCGGTGCAGGCCAAGGACGCCATCGGGCGCACCTGGCAGATGTCGACCATCCAGGTCGATTTCCAGCTGCCGCAGCGCTTCGAGCTGGAGTTCCAGGGCGCGGACGGCAACCGGCAGCGGCCGGTGATGATCCACCGCGCACTGTTCGGCTCGATCGAGCGGTTCTTCGCGGTACTGCTGGAGCACTACGCGGGCGCGATGCCGCCGTGGCTGGCCCCGGTGACCGTGGTCGGCATCCCGATCACCGACGAGCACGTGCCGTACCTGCAGGAGGTGGCGGCCGAGCTGAAGAAGCACGGGATCCGGGTCGAGGTGGACGCTTCGGACGATCGGATGCAGAAGAAGATCCGCAACGCCCAGAAGGCGAAGATTCCGTTCATGCTGATCGCCGGCAACGACGATGTCGAGGCGGGTGCGGTGAGCTTCCGCTACCGCAACGGCGAGCAGAAGAACGGCGTGGCCATCGCGGACGCCGTGGCCGAGATCGTGGACGCGGTGGAGCGCCGGATCCAGGTGTGATCCCCACCGGGGTGGGGGGGGGGGGGGGGGGGGGGGGGCACCCCCCCCCCCCCCCCACCCCGGTCTGGCACCAGCGTCGGCCGAATATGCTGATCGGCATGACGAGTGAGCCGGAACTGCAGCAGGGCGTGGGGGAGCCGGACGGCTTCCGGCGCCTGTGGACGCCCCATCGGATGGCCTACATCCAGGGCGAGAACAAGCCGACCGGGCCCGCCCCCGACGACGGCTGCCCGTTCTGCTCGATCCCGTCGCTGAGCGACGAGGACGGGCTGGTCGTCACGCGCGGCGAGCACGTCTTCGCGGTGCTCAACCTCTACCCGTACAACGGCGGCCACCTGATGGTCGTCCCGTACCGGCACGTCGCGGACTACACCGAGCTGACCGACCAGGAGACGGTGGAGCTGGCGGCGCTCACCAAGCAGGCGATGACCGCGCTGCGCACCGCCTCCGGCGCGCACGGCTTCAACATCGGGATGAACCAGGGCGGCGCGGCCGGCGCCGGGATCGCCGCACACCTGCACCAGCACGTGGTGCCGCGCTGGGGCGGGGACACCAACTTCATGCCGGTGGTGGGTCACACCAAGGTGCTGCCGCAGCTGCTGGCGGACACCCGCAAGATGCTCGCGGACGCCTGGCCGCAGGCCTGAGCAGCCCGGAAACCGGCCCCTCCCGCCAGGCGCGGTCCCCGGGGCCGGTTCGACGGTGGCAGCCGGTCAGCCGGCGTCGTAGACGTCCGCGCGGAACGGCCGGACACCCTGCAACTCCGACTTGAGGATCAGCCCGCGGTTGGCGAACCTGTCGGTGTTGACGTCGTGGTCGGCCAGGAACTCGACGGTGGCGGCCAGCACGGCGCTGACCACCGGAGTGGCGATCCGGATCGAGTCGTCGGACATGAACCGGCTGCCCCAGGGCGCGGTGGCCCAGGAGCTGCGCAGGCCGAACGGCTCCGGCAGCTTCATCGTCCCGCCCAGCCAGTTGAGCAGCGTGGGCATCCGACGGAAGGGGGCGCGGACCGCCTGGCGGACCACCTCGTCGTTGTCGATCAGGGGGAGGGTGATCGTCTCCTCCTCCCAGAACTTGGCGGTCTTCGGCCGAGTCATCTCCTTGGGCTTCGGCTTGTCGTTGAAGAAGCCGGCCACCGGGCCGAGGGTGTGCCCGTTCACCGAGACCCGCAGGGTGTTGCTGAGCACCGTGACCGTGACCAACAGGCTGACGATCAGCCGGCCGCGGTTGAGGACGAACTGGGTGCCCAGGTAGTGCCGCGGCCCGTCGACGCCGAAGGCCTGCTTGTTGGCGACGTTGACCACGGCGTGGTCGCGCATCCGCGGGCCGTCCATGTCGGGGCCACCGGGCCGGCCGATCTCGTCGGCGCCGGCGCCGACCTCCGTGATCACCCACTGCTGGACCGAGGCGTTCGGCACGGCGCCGTTGCCCACGTCGCTGCGGCCCAGGCCGTTCAGCCGGTCGGTGATCTTCCGGACCAGGTCCCAGGTGTGGAAGGTGCGGAAGTCGTCGTGCCCCTCGGCCGGGCGGAGGTCCTCGACGAGTTCCCAGGAGCCCCAGCGCTTGCCGAGGCCGAGTATCCCGTTGACCCCGGCGTAGTGCAGCACGTTGGTGTCCTGCTCCAGCACCAGCTCGGTGAGCGCGACCTTGAGCCGGGCGGCCTTCTCGTCCCGCTCGTCGCGGGGGACGGCGGCTTCGACGATGGCCGCCTGCAGGTTGCCGTCCAGCAGGTCGGTCCAGCGGGCGCGCAGGTCCTTGATGCTGGCCAGGCAGATCCGCTTGGCCAGGTACCAGCCGACCACCGGGGCCAGCAGCACCACCCGGGCGTAGAGCGAGAGGAAGCCGCCGTAGGGGGGCCGCCAGGCCAGGAACACGGCCAGCGCGGCGATCAGGGCCAGCACGATGCCGCCGTAGAGGCCCTCGCGGTTCGGGTTGCGCTTCTTGAGCGAGGCGCGGAGCTGGAAGGCACCGACCCAGAGCAGCGCGCCGGGCAGGAAGAGCACGCCGGTCAGCAGCGTCACCAGGGTCAGCCGGCGGTCCCGGATGGTGCGCAACTCCTGGGCGGCCAGGCAGTGCTCGACCACCATCCGGGCGTCGGTGCCGAACGCCGGCACCATCGGTTTGCGGCCGGCGCCGAGCGTGCGGGTGATCACGGCCTGGCAGAACGCCTCGCCGAGGTTGGGGCGGAACAGGGCGAACCGGCCGGTCTTCCCCGTCACGCCGGGCTGGACGGCGTTGACGAAGGCGTCGATCTCGCCGTCCCGGTAGGCCATCGACGAGAGCGCTTGGGTGACCGCGCTCTGCGGCCCGGCGTCGGTACGGGGTACCTGTGCACCGGGGGTCATGTCGAGTTTGCTCACGGCGGCCGCCCCTCCTCCCCTGTCTGCGGCAGGTTACCGCGCCGCTGCCCGGTCGCGCCGATGATCGTCTGAAAGAGGGTCACCAGCTCGGACCGGCCCGTAGCCAGATAGTTCCCAGATGCTCGCGATTCGATCCCGATGGGGCAGGATCGGCGCCATGAGTGTTCCTGATCCTGTGCTGGTCTTCGACGGGGACTGTGCGTTCTGCAGCTCCTGCGTCCGCTGGGCCGAGAAGTACCTGCGGCAGACGCTGGCCTCCGGCGGGTGGACGGCGGAGCCGTTCCAGTTCGCGGACCTGGCGGCGCTGGGGGTGAGCGCCGAGCGGGCGGAGCACGAGGTGCTGTGGGTCACCCCGACCGGGGCGGTGTACGGCGGTGCGGACGCGGTGTCCCGGTTGCTGATGCGCACCGGTGGGGTCTTCGGCTGGCTGGGCGGGCTGCTGGCACTGGCACCGGTGCGACCGCTGGCCGCGGCGGGGTACCGGCTGGTGGCGCGCAACCGGCACCGGCTGCCGGGCGGGACGGCGGCCTGTGCGCTGCCCCGCCGCGGCTAGGACGTGCCGGGAGCCGCGCCGGACGGGTGTGCGGCGGCAGAAGCGGTCCGGCGTCCTGGATACCATGGGGACGCCGGATGGGCAGATCCGTTCGGCCGCCCGGCGCAGCTCTCCCAGGCCGCCGGTGAAACTTCCCCGGTGAGATCGGAGCGGTCCGGAAGGCCATGCTCAACAAATACGCGCGTGCCTTCTTCACACGTGTCCTGACGCCGTTCGCCGCTCTGCTGCTGCGCTGGGGGGTGAGCCCGGACGCGGTGACCCTGGTCGGTACGGCCGGCTCGGTGGCCGGCGCGCTGGTCTTCTTCCCCCGCGGCCAGTTCTTCTGGGGCACCATCACGATCACCCTCTTCATCTTCTCGGACCTGGTGGACGGCAACATGGCCCGGCAGGCCGGGACGTCCAACAAGTGGGGGGCGTTCCTGGACTCCACGCTGGACCGGGTCGCCGACGCGGCGATCTTCGGCGGGCTGGCGCTCTGGTACGCGGGCAAGGGCGACAACGACCTGCTCTGCGCGATCTCGGTGCTCTGCCTGGCGAGCGGCCAGGTGGTGTCGTACACCAAGGCACGGGCGGAGAGCCTGGGGCTGCCGTGCGACGTCTCCGGGCTGGTGGAGCGGGCCGAGCGGCTGGTGGTCAGCCTGGTCGCGGCCGGGGTCGCGGGGCTGCACCTGTTCGGGGTGCCGTACGTGGAGTGGCTGCTGCCGGTGGCGCTCTGGCTGGTCGCGGTGGGCAGTGTGATCACGGTGATGCAGCGGATGCTGACGGTGCGCCGGGAGGCGTTCGAGGCGGCGGCCGCCGCCCGGGAGAGCTGAGGGCGGACGGATGCGCGAGAAGCTGGTCGAGAGCGGGTACGCGGCGGGGTGGGCCACCCTCAAGCTGCTGCCGGAGCCGGTGGTGCGGGTGCTGGGCGACCAGCTCGCGGACGCCACCTGGCGCCGCCAGGGCAAGGGGGTGCGGCAGCTGGAGGCCAACCTGGCCCGGGTGCGCCCCGGCTCGTCGGCGGCCGAGCTGCGCGCGCTGTCACGCGCCGGGATGCGCTCCTACCTGCGGTACTGGATGGAGTCGTTCCGGCTGCCGGTCTGGAGCGATCGGAAGATCTCCGACCGGATCCAGGTGGGCGGCATCGAGTACCTGACCACGGCGCTGGCCGAGGGACGCGGCGCGGTGATAGCGCTGCCGCACATGGCCAACTGGGACCTGGCCGGTGCGTGGGTGGTGCGCCACCTGGGCATCAGCTTCACCACCGTCGCCGAGCGGCTGAAGCCCGAGTCGCTCTTCGACCGTTTCGTGGCCTACCGCGAGGGGCTGGGCATGGAGGTCCTGGCGCTGACCGGGAGCGGGGGCTCGGTGTTCGGGACGCTGGCCCGGCGGCTGCGCGAGGGCCGGATGGTCTGCCTGGTCGGCGACCGCGACCTGTCGGACGCCGGGCTGCCGGTGCGGTTCTTCGGGGAGACCACCAAGATGCCGGCCGGTCCGGCGGTGCTGGCCCAGCGCACCGGTGCCGCGCTGCTGCCGGTCACCCTCTGGTACGACGGTCCGGTGATGCGGGCGACCATCCACCCGCCGATCGAGTCGGGGGAGGGCGTGGACCGGGGCGCCGTCACCCGGGAGATGACGCAGCGGTTGGCGGACGTCTGGGCGGAGGGGATCGCCCGGCACCCGCAGGACTGGCACATGCTGCAGCGGTTCTGGCTGGCGGACCTGCCGGCCGCCCGATCGGCCTCGGCCTCGGCGGCGAACCCGCAGCCGAGCACGCGCGGCTAGCCGACGGAGGGGTTTCCACGTGAAGATCGGCATCGTCTGCCCGTACGACTGGGACGTGCCCGGCGGGGTGCAGTTCCACATCCGGGACCTGGCCGAGCACCTGATCGAGCTGGGGCACAAGGTCTCGGTGCTGGCGCCGGCCGACGACGACTCGGCGCTGCCGTCCTACGTGGTCTCGGCCGGGCGCGCGGTGGCCGTGCCGTACAACGGCTCGGTGGCGCGGCTCAGCTTCGGGATCATCTCGGCGGCCCGGGTGCGGCGCTGGCTGCACGACGGCGACTTCGACATCCTGCACGTGCACGAGCCGGCCTCGCCGAGCCTGTCGATGCTGGCCGCCTGGTCGGCGACCGGGCCGATGGTGGCCACGTTCCACACCTCGAACCCGCGCTCGCGGGCGATGATCGCGGCCTCGCCGATCCTGCAGCCGGCGCTGGAGAAGATCAGCGCGCGGATCGCGGTGAGCGAGTACGCCCGGCGCACCCTGGTGGAGCACCTGGGCGGGGACGCGGTGGTGATCCCGAACGGGGTGGACGTCTCGTTCTTCGCCGACGCGGAGGCCGAGCCGCGCTGGACCGGCGACACCATAGGGTTCATCGGCCGGATCAACGAACCGCGCAAGGGTCTGCCCACCCTGCTGGCCGCGCTGCCGGCGATCCTGGCGGCCCGTCCGGAGGTGCGGCTGCTGGTCGCGGGCAAGGGCGACGAGGAGGAGGCGGTGGCCGGGCTGGCGCCCGAGGTGCGCGCCCGGGTGGAGTTCCTCGGCATGGTGAGCGACCGGGACAAGGCCCGGCTGCTGCGCAGCGTCGACCTGTACGTGGCGCCGAACACCGGCGGGGAGAGCTTCGGGATCATCCTGGTCGAGGCGATGTCGGCGGCCGCGCCGGTGCTGGCCAGCGATCTGGACGCGTTCGCGCAGGTGCTGGACGGCGGGCAGGCGGGCGAGCTGTTCCCGGTGGAGGACGCGGACGCGCTGGCGGCGGCGGCGATCCGGCTGCTCGGCGATCCGCAGCGGCTGGCCGAGCTGCGGGTGGCGGCCGCCCGGCACGTGCGGCGGTTCGACTGGAAGACGGTGGGCGCGGACATCCTCGCGGTCTACGAGACGGTGACGGACGGCACGGGCGGGTCCGGTGGGGTCCGCGAGGACGAGCGGACCGGCTGGCGCGGCCGGTTGGGCCTGGCCCGCGACTAGCCGGGAGCCCGGTAGCGTAGCGCCCCGTGACTGACTGGATCTGGGCCGCCGTGGCCGTGGTGCTCTTCGCCGTCTACCTGAGCTGGACGGCGGGCCGGCTCGACCGGCTGCACGCGCGGATCGACACCGCGCGGGCCGCGCTGGACGCCCAACTGCTGCGCCGGGCCTCGGTCGCGCAGGAGCTGGCCACCTCCTCGGTGCTCGATCCGGCGACCTCGATCGTGTTGTACCAGGCCTCGCACGCGGCCCGGCAGGCGGACGAGGAGCACCGGGAGGTGGCCGAGAGCGAGTTGAGCCAGGCGCTGCGGGCGGTCTTCGCCGAGTCGGAGCTGGTGGCGGTGGTGCGGGCGGCGCCGGGCGGGGAGGAGGCGTTGCGCGATCTCACCTCGGCGGTGCGCCGGGTGCCGATGGCGCGGCGGTTCCACAACGACGCGGTGCGGGCGGCCCGCGCGGTGCGGATCCACCGGCTGGTGCGGTACTTCCGGCTGGCCGGTCGGGCACCGTTCCCGATGGCCTTCGAGATGGACGACGAGCCGCCGGCGGCCCTGGTGCCGCAGGGTTCGCCTGCGTAGTTCCGGTGGTTTCCGGCCTCTTTGTCGATTCCGGGCGGCCGGTCTGGACCGGGTGGCGCAACAATCGCCCAGATGTACGGCCTACGATAGGGCGATAGCACCGGTTCGTCTTCGAGTGAGGTCTTACGTGTCCACCACCACTCCCGCTTCCGCCGACCAGCCGCAGATCGGAACCGCCCGGGTCAAGCGCGGCATGGCCGAGCAGCTCAAGGGCGGTGTGATCATGGACGTGGTCAACGCCGAGCAGGCCAAGATCGCCGAGGATGCCGGTGCCGTCGCCGTCATGGCGCTCGAGCGCGTGCCGGCCGACATCCGCAAGGACGGCGGCGTGGCCCGGATGTCCGACCCGGACATGATCGACGGCATCATCAACGCGGTCTCCATCCCGGTGATGGCGAAGTCCCGGATCGGCCACTTCGTCGAGGCCCAGGTCCTGCAGGCGCTCGGCGTCGACTACATCGACGAGTCCGAGGTGCTGACCCCGGCCGACGAGGTCAACCACTCCGACAAGTGGGCGTTCACCACCCCCTTCGTCTGCGGCGCCACCAACCTGGGCGAGGCCCTGCGCCGGATCGCCGAGGGCGCGGCCATGATCCGCTCCAAGGGCGAGGCCGGCACCGGCAACGTGGTCGAGGCGGTCCGCCACATGCGCCAGATCAACGCCGACATCCGCCGCCTGACCACGCTCGACGAGAACGAGCTGTACGTCGCGGCCAAGAACCTGCAGGCCCCGTACGAGCTGGTCAAGGAGGTCGCGCAGCTGGGCAAGCTCCCGGTCGTGCTGTTCTCCGCCGGTGGCGTGGCCACCCCGGCCGACGCGGCCCTGATGATGCAGCTCGGCGCCGAGGGCGTCTTCGTCGGCTCCGGCATCTTCAAGTCCGGTGACCCGGCCAAGCGCGCCGCCGCCGTGGTGAAGGCCACCACCTTCTTCGACGACCCGAAGGTGATCGCGGACGTCTCCCGCGGTCTGGGTGAGGCCATGGTCGGCATCAACTGCGACACCCTGCCCGAGACCGAGCGCTACGCCAACCGCGGCTGGTAGTTCGCGCCCTCCGGTCCGCCGCGCGTGCGTCTGCGCGGCGGACCGTCGTGCGTGTTCCCGCGCGGGTGTCCCCGCGACGCTCCTCCGAAGATCCGAAGAAGCCGTAAGAAGGTAGTCACCGTGTCCACTCCAGTCATCGGCGTTCTGGCCCTGCAGGGCGATGTCCGCGAGCACCTGATCGCGCTCGCCGAGGCGGACGCCCTGGCCCGCCCGGTCCGCCGCCCCGAGGAGCTGGCCGAGGTCGACGCCGTGGTGATCCCCGGTGGCGAGTCCACCACCATGTCCAACCTGGCGCTGGCCTTCGGCCTGATGGAGCCGCTGCGCGAGCGGGTGGCCGCCGGGATGCCGGTCTACGGCTCCTGCGCGGGCATGATCATGCTGGCCGACAAGATCCTGGACGGCCGGGAGGACCAGCAGACCGTCGGCGGCATCGACATGACGGTGCGCCGCAACGCCTTCGGGCGGCAGAACGAGTCCTTCGAGTCCGAGATCGCCTTCAAGGGGTTCGAGGGCGCGCCGGTGCACGGTGTCTTCATCCGCGCGCCCTGGGTCGAGTCGGTCGGCGCGGGCGTCGAGGTGCTGGCCGAGCTGCCGGCCGCGGACGGTGCGGAAAGCCGGATCGTGGCGGTTCGCCAGGGCAACCTGCTGGCGACCTCGTTCCACCCGGAGCTGACCGGTGACCACCGGGTGCACGAGTTCTTCGTGCGTCTCGTGGAGAGCGCCGCGCTCTGACCGATGCCGGGTGTCCTGCCCGACACCGGTAAGATCTCCGTTGTTTCATTTCCCTTTGGCGACGTAAAGGAGCTGGTGATGTCCGGCCACTCTAAGTGGGCTACCACCAAGCACAAGAAGGCCGTGATCGACGCCAAGCGCGGCAAGCTCTTCGCCAAGATGATCAAGAACATCGAGGTGGCGGCGCGGACCGGTGGCGGCGACCCGGCCGGCAACCCGACGCTCTACGACGCCATCCAGAAGGCCAAGAAGAGCTCGGTCCCGATCGACAACATCAACCGGGCCGTCAAGCGCGGCTCGGGCGCCGAGGCCGGCGGGGCCGACTACTCGACGATCATGTACGAGGGCTACGGCCCGAACGGTGTCGCGGTGCTGATCGAGTGCCTCACCGACAACCGCAACCGCGCCGCCTCCGACGTGCGCGTCGCGATGACCCGCAACGGTGGCTCGATGGCCGACCCGGGCTCGGTGTCGTACATGTTCTCCCGCAAGGGCGTCGTGATCGTCCCGAAGAGCGACGGCGTGGACGAGGACAAGGTCCTCGAGGTCGTCCTGGAGGCCGGCGCCGACGTCGAGGAGGTCAACGACCTGGGCGACTCGCTGGAGGTGATCTCCGAGGCCGCCAACATGGTCGCGGTGCGCACCGCGCTGGTCGACGCCGGGCTCGACTACGACTCGGCGGACGCCAACTTCGTGCCCAGCGTGCAGGTCGAGCTGGACGTGGACGGTGCGCGCAAGATCCTCAAGCTGATCGACGCGCTGGAGGACAGCGACGACGTGCAGAACGTCTTCGCCAACTTCGACATCTCCGACGAGGTCGGCGCGCAGCTTGACGCCGAGTGACACAGGCGCCGAACCGGCCCGGTGGTCCCGTGGGACCACCGGGCCGGTGTCGTTGGTGCCGCTGTCGGACCCGACCGCTAGCCTCGGGACCGGCGGAATCCGCCTGAGGGCGCGATGAAGGGTGGGAGTGTGCGGGTACTGGGCGTGGACCCGGGGCTGACCAGGTGCGGCGTCGGCGTGGTCGACGGCGCGCCGGGCCGTCCGCTGCGGATGGCCGGGGTCGGCGTGGTGCGCACCCCCGCCGAGGAGGAGATCCCGCGCCGGCTGCTGGCGATCGAGGCCGGGCTGGAGCAGTGGATCGACACCCACCGCCCGGACGTGGTCGCCATCGAGCGGGTCTTCGCCCAGCACAACATGCGGACCGTGATGGGCACCGCGCAGGCCAGCGCGGTCGCCATGCTCTGCGCCACCCGGCGCGGGATACCGGTGGCGCTGCACACTCCCAGCGAGGTCAAGGCCGCCGTCACCGGCTCCGGCCGCGCCGACAAGGCGCAGGTCACCGCCATGGTCACCCGGCTGCTGCGGTTGACCGAGGCGCCGAAGCCGGCGGACGCCGCCGACGCGCTGGCGCTGGCCATCTGTCACATCTGGCGCGGTACGGCGACGGAAAAGATCGCCGCCGCGCTGGCCCGTACCACCGCAAGCCCCGCCGCCCGCAAGGAGTACCGCCCGTGATCGCGTTCGTCCAGGGCCCGGTCGCCGCCCTCACCGCCGGCACCGCCGTCGTCGAGGTCGGCGGCGTCGGCCTCGCCGTGCAGTGCACCCCCACCACGCTGGCGGGGCTGCGGCTGGGTGAGCCGGCCCGGCTGGCCACCTCGATGGTGGTCCGCGAGGACTCGCTCACCCTCTACGGCTTCGCCGACGACGACGAGCGCGCCACCTTCGAGATCCTGCAGGCCGCGCCGGGGGTTGGTCCCCGGCTCGCACAGGCGATCCTCGGCGTGCACAGCCCCGACGCGCTGCGCCTGGCGGTGGCCGGTGGCGACGAGAAGGCGCTGATCGCGGTGCCCGGGATCGGCAAGGCCAAGGCGCAGAAGCTGCTGCTGGAGTACAAGGACAAGCTCGGCGCGCCGCTCGGCGCGGTGCCGGCCCAGAAGCCGCTGGCCGCCAGCGGTCCGGCGCCCTGGAGCGAGCAGCTGCACGCGGCGCTGGTCGGCCTCGGCTACGCTCCGCGCGAGGCGGACGACGCGGTCGCGGCGGTCACGCCGGAGGCCGAGGCGCAGTCGAGCACCGACGTCGGTGCGCTGCTGCGGCTGGCGCTGCGCGGCCTCAACCGCACCCGGTAGCCACCCCACCCCGTCACTCTGACGCTTCATCACTTTGTCGATTTGGAGCCCGCCCTGATGACCCCGTACGACTCCGACCCCGCCGAGCGGCTGGTCGCTTCCGCCGCCGACGGTGAGGACCAGGCGGTCGAGGCGGCGCTGCGCCCCCGGCAGCTCGACGAGTTCATCGGCCAGGAGCGGGTCCGCGAGCAGCTCTCGCTGGTGCTGCAGGCCGCCCGACAGCGTGGTTCGTCCCCGGACCACGTCCTGCTCAGCGGCCCACCCGGGCTCGGCAAGACCACGCTCTCGATGATCATCGCGGCCGAGCTGAACGCACCGATCCGGATCACCTCCGGCCCGGCCATCCAGCACGCCGGCGACCTGGCGGCGATCCTCTCCTCGCTCAGCGAGGGGGAGGTGCTCTTCCTCGACGAGATCCACCGGATGTCCCGGCCGGCCGAGGAGATGCTCTACATGGCGATGGAGGACTTCCGGGTCGACGTGATCGTCGGCAAGGGTCCGGGGGCCACCGCGATCCCGCTGGACCTGCCGCGGTTCACCCTGGTCGGTGCCACCACCCGGGCCGGGCTGCTGCCGCCGCCGCTGCGCGACCGGTTCGGCTTCACCGGGCACATGGAGTTCTACGCCGCCGCCGAGCTGCAGCGGGTGGTGCACCGCTCGGCCGCGCTGCTGGACGTCGAGATCGACCCGGCCGGCGCCGTGGAGATCGCCGGGCGCTCGCGCGGCACGCCGCGGATCGCCAACCGGCTGCTGCGCCGGGTCCGGGACTACGCCCAGGTCCGACACGACGGCCAGGTCACCCGGGAGATCGCCGCGCAGGCGCTCGAGGTCTACGAGGTGGACGAGCGCGGTCTGGACCGGCTGGACCGGGCGGTGCTGGGCGCGCTGCTGCGACTGTTCGGCGGCGGCCCGGTGGGGCTGTCCACCCTGGCGGTCGCGGTGGGGGAGGAGGCCGAGACGGTCGAGGAGGTCGCCGAGCCGTTCCTGGTCCGGGAGGGTCTGCTGGCCCGTACTCCGCGCGGGCGAATCGCCACCGCCGCGGCCTGGCAGCACCTCGGGCTGACCCCGCCGACGCAGCAGCCGGCCGGCCGGACCGCGCTGCCCGCGCAGCCGGAGTTGTTCACTCCGGCCGCGGTGCCGGAACGACCCGCCGCAGAGTGAGCATGCCAAGGACTCGCCACCTTCGGCGGCAGGATGCGATGCTTGGCGTTGTCCGATCAGAGCAGGTCTCCTAGACTTCGCCGGACCGTCCCGTATCACCCGGCGGGTCGACCATCTCCGCTAGCCGCTCCCCGGTGGCTTGTAAAGGACGCAGTCAGCTGTGAATTTCATCATTCTTCTCCTCCCCATCGCCGCGATTTTCCTGATGTTCCGGTCGCAGAAGAAGCGGCAGCAACAGCAGCAGTCGATGCAGTCGGCCATGGAACCGGGTTCGGCGGTGCGCACCATCGGGGGCATGTACGCGCTGGTCAAGTCCGTCAATGACGCCACCGTGGAGCTGGAGATCGCGCCGGGCGTGGTGACCCACTTCACCAAGAGCGCGATCGCCGCGGTGATCGACCCGCAGGAGTACGACGAGATCATCAACGGCCGCCCCGAGGAGGGTGAGCCGGAGCTCGCCGACGCCGAGCTCGGTGAGGACGAGGAGCCGACCGACGAGCCGGTCAGCTTCGAAAAGGGCGAGAGCGACGAGCCCGCCGACAAGTAATCACGGATCGGAACACCATCCGCCCCGCGTGAGCGGGGTCATCCGTAGTACGGACGGTCTGCAGCACCTCACGGTTGTCCGCGGTTTACACTGCCGCTTGCCCCACCGGGTAGGCGGCAGTCGGCCGACGGCATGGGACAGGGAGAAACGAGCAAGGTGGCAACACCCAAGTCGCGTCCGCGCGACGGTTACCCCGGACGGGCACTGGCCCTCATCCTGGTGGTCACCGTCGGCCTGGTCGCCCTCATGTTCGGGACGGGCCACACCACGCCTCGCCTCGGGATCGACCTCGCGGGCGGTACCAGCATCACGCTGACCGCCAAGTCGAAGGACAAGGCCGCGATCAACCAGTCCAACATGGACATCGCGGTCGGGATCATCCAGAAGCGCGTCAACGGTATGGGCGTCTCCGAGGCGGAGGTCCAGACCCAGGGCAGCGACAACATCATCGTCAACATCCCCAAGGGCGGGGACCAGCAGTCGGCGGCCAACCAGGTCGGTACGACTGCCCAGCTGTACTTCCGCCCGGTGTTGGCGACGGCTCCCACGGGCGTGACCGCTCCTCCCGCCTCCAGCAGCCCGAGCCCCTCCGGCAAGCCGTCCGGTTCCGCCTCGCCCAGTGGCTCGGCGTCCCCCTCGGCCTCCGCGAGCGGCAGCCCCAGCGCGAGCGCCAGTGCCTCCGCCAGTGCCTCGAAGGCCGGGCGGGCCGTCTCGCAGGGCCTGCTGGCCGCTGACGCGAGCAGCCCGTCGGCCGCCGCGAGCATCCCGCCGTCGGCCTCGGCCTCCCCCAGCGGGAGCGCCGCGCCGAGCCCGTCCGCCAGCGCCTCCGCCCCGAGCGCCGCGGACCTCTCCAACGCGATGACCCAGGGCACCCCGCCGCCGGACGTCGCGGCCAAGTTCGCCGCGCTGGACTGCTCGAACGCGGCGCAGCGGATCGACTACCAGACGGCCCCCAACCAGGACGCCGTGGCCTGCAGCTACGACAAGGAGCAGGGCACCTGGTACAAGTTCGCGCTCGGCCCGGTCGCGATCAACGGCTCGGACGTCAACAAGGCCACCGCCGGCTTCGACACCCAGAACGCCTCCGGCTGGGAGGTCCAGCTGGGCTTCAACGACGCGGGTTCCAAGGCCTTCGCCGCCACCACCGGCCAGCTGGCCACCCAGCAGTCCCCGGCCAACCAGTTCGCCATCGTGCTGGACGGCCAGGTCGTCTCGCACCCGTACGTGTCGAGCGCGATCGCCGGCGGCAACGCGGTGATCTCCGGCAGCTTCAGCCAGGAGCAGGCCACCAGCCTGGCCAACGTGCTCAGCTACGGCGCCCTGCCGCTCAGCTTCGACAAGAGCGACCAGACCACGGTCTCCCCGCAGCTCGGTGGTGACCAGCTGCACGCCGGTCTGCTCGCCGGTGCGATCGGCCTGCTGCTGGTGGTCCTCTACTCGCTGATCTACTACCGCGGCCTCGGCCTGGTCAGCATCGCCGGCCTGGTGGTCTCGGCGATCCTCACCTACACGATCATGTGCCTGCTGGGCGCGGGGATCGGCTTCGCGCTGAACCTCCCGGCGGTCTGCGGTGCGATCGTGGCGATCGGTATCACAGCGGACTCGTTCATCGTGTACTTCGAACGCATCCGCGACGAGGTCCGCGACGGTGCCCAGCTGCGTCCGGCCGTGCAGCGCGCTTGGCCGCGCGCCCGCCGCACCATCCTGGTCTCCGACTTCGTGTCGTTCCTCTGTGCCACCGTGCTGTACGTGGTCTCGGTCGGCAAGGTGCAGGGCTTCGCCTTCACCCTCGGCCTGACCACCGTGCTCGACATCGTGGTGATCTTCCTCTTCACCAAGCCGCTGATCACCCTGCTGGCCCGGCGGAAGTTCTTCGCCAGCGGTCACCCGTGGTCCGGCCTGGACCCGAAGCGCCTGGGCGCCCGCCCGCCGGTGCGCGGCCGTCGCCGCACCGCCGCCACCACCGCCGCCGTGAAGGAGGCCTGACGCCATGTCACGCTTCGGCAACCTCGGCCACCGTCTCTACCAGGGCGAGGTCAGCTTCGACTTCGTCAACCGGCGCAAGCTCTGGTACAGCATCTCCGCGGTCATCGCGGCAGCCGCCATCTTCGGGCTCAGCGTGATCGGGCTGCACCTGAGCATCGACTTCAAGGGCGGCTCGGTCTACACCGTGCAGAAGTCCGGGCTGACCGTCGCCCAGGCGCAGGACGAGGCCAACAAGATCACCGGTGACTCGACCGCGGTCGTGCAGTCCACCGCTGACGGCCAGATCCGGATCCAGGTCAGCTCGACGGAGAAGGTCAGCACCGACTCCTTCGTCAACCAGCTCGCCGCTGACCTGAAGATCCCGAGCAACGACGTCAACGCCCAGGTGGTCGGCCCGAGCTGGGGCCAGCAGATCTCCCAGAAGGCGCTGCTCGGTCTGATCATCTTCATGGTGCTGGTGACCGCCTACCTGGCGATCGCCTTCGAGTGGCGGATGGCACTGGCCGCGCTGGTCGCGCTGATCCACGACCTGGTGATCACCATCGGCGTCTACGCCCTGGTCGGGTTCCAGGTCTCGCCCGGTACGGTGATCGGCTTCCTGACCATCCTCGGGTACTCGCTCTACGACACGGTCGTCGTCTTCGACACCGTGAAGGAGAACACCAAGAACCTGGAGAAGCAGAACAAGCTGACCTACAGCGAGGCGGCCAACCACGGCCTGAACCAGACCCTGGTGCGGTCCATCAACACCACCGTGGTCGCCCTGCTGCCGGTCACCGCGCTGCTCTTCATCGGTGGCGGCATCCTCGGTGCCGGCGACCTGAACGACATCTCGCTGGCGCTCTTCGTCGGCCTCGCCGCCGGTGCCTACTCCTCGATCTGCGTCGCCACCCCGCTGCTCGCGCAGCTCAAGGAGCAGTCGCCGGAGATGCGGGCGCTGGCCAAGCGGGTCGCCCAGCGGCGGGCCGCGGAGGCCAAGGCGGCGGCCGCCGCTCCGCAGCGTGACGAGTCGGCCGAGGACGAGGCCGGCGACGTGATCGAGGACAGTGTCGCGGCCGGCGTGGTCGGCCAGCGCAACCAGCCGGTCGGACGGGCCCGCGGCAAGGGCCGCCCGTCCGGCAAGCGCTGAGAACCGAAGGAAACCCGTGAACACCACTGACACCGCCCTCGCCGAGCTGCTGAACAGCCGGATCCGGGACGTCCCGGACTACCCGAAACCGGGCGTGCTGTTCAAGGACATCGCTCCGCTGCTCGCCGACCCCGAGGCCTTCTCGGCGCTCACCCGGGCGCTGGCGGACCGGGCGAAGGAGCTGGGGGCGACCAAGGTGGTCGGCCTGGAGGCGCGCGGCTTCGTGCTGGCCGCCCCGGCCGCCTTCGCGGCGGGCCTCGGCTTCGTGCCGATCCGCAAGAAGGGCAAGCTGCCCGGCGAGGTCTTCGCCCGGACGTACGACCTGGAGTACGGCACCGCCACCCTGGAGGTGCAGTGCGACGCCTTCGAGCCGGGCGAGCGCGTCCTGGTGGTCGACGACGTGCTGGCCACCGGCGGCACCATCGCCGCCTCGCTGGACCTGGTCCAGCGCGCCGGTGCCCAGCTGGTCGGCGTGGTCGTGCTGATGGAGCTGGGCTTCCTGGACGGCCGGGAGCGGCTCGTCCCGCACCTGGCCGGGGCGCCGCTGGAGACCCTGGTGACGGTCTGAACCGGTTCTGAACCACCCGAGGGCGGGGGGGGGGAGGGGGGAAAAGGACTCGGGGGGTTTTGGCGGGCGGGGGGGCGGAAAACAGGAGGGCACGGCCGGGGGCAAGGAGGGTGACCCGGAGTGTAGCCAAGGGGCG
>NZ_JBVHLF010000007.1:65126-67865 GCF_055559155.1 Kitasatospora sp. NPDC024654 | reverse complement strand
AGTTGCTTGCCCCCCCCCGGGGTCGGGGGTCGTCGGGCCCCTTGGTGGATGTTGGAATTCGGTCCGAACCCCCCGGGGGGGGGGTACACCCACCCCCCCCCCGCCCTCGGCGTGTCTCGACGGCCGGGCGGCCGAACACCGGCGCGCCATGCTCGGTACCATGAAGGTTCATCCGGTGCGTACCGAGGAGTGTCCTTGCCCGACGAGGTAGTGCCCACGGCCGAGGCCGGCGCCCCCAGCAACCAGCCAGCGCCCACGGGGGCCACGCCGGTACGCCCAGCCCCGCCCTCGTCCGGCCCCTCCCGCGCGCTGACGCCGGCCCGCTCCTCCGCCGGTGCGAGCGGCGTACGGGCCCGGCTGGCCCGTTTCGGCGGCCAGCGCGGCACGGTGCTCAACCCCGTCCTGGAGCCGCTCTTCCGGACCATCCGGGCCGGTGACCCCAAGGCGGACCCGGCGCTGCTGCGCGACATCGAGCGGGCCTACGCGGTGGCCGAGCGCTGGCACCGCGGCCAGAAGCGCAAGAGCGGCGACCCGTACATCACCCACCCGCTGGCCGTGGCGACCATCCTGGCCGAGCTGGGGATGGACGCGCCGACCCTGATGGCCGGGCTGCTGCACGACACCGTCGAGGACACCGACTACGGCCTGGAGACCCTGCGCCAGGACTTCGGCGACTCGGTCGCGCTGCTGGTCGACGGCGTCACCAAGCTGGACAAGGTCAAGTTCGGCGAGGCCGCGCAGGCCGAGACGGTCCGCAAGATGGTCGTCGCGATGGCCAAGGACCCGCGGGTCCTGGTGATCAAGCTCGCCGACCGCCTGCACAACATGCGCACCATGCGTTACCTCAAGCGGGAGAAGCAGGAGAAGAAGGCCCGCGAGACGCTGGAGATCTACGCCCCGCTGGCGCACCGGCTGGGCATGAACACCATCAAGTGGGAGCTGGAGGACCTGGCCTTCGCCATCCTCTACCCCAAGATGTACGACGAGATCGTCCGGCTGGTCGCCGAGCGCGCCCCCAAGCGGGACGAGTACCTGGCCACCGTGATCGACCAGGTGCAGGGCGACCTGCGCGGCGCCCGGATCTCGGCCTCGGTCACCGGCCGGCCGAAGCACTACTATTCCGTGTACCAGAAGATGATCGTGCGCGGGCGCGACTTCGCGGAGATCTACGACCTGGTGGGCATCCGGGTCCTGGTGGACACCGTCCGCGACTGCTACGCGGCGCTCGGCACCATCCACGCGCGGTGGAACCCGGTCCCCGGCCGGTTCAAGGACTACATCGCGATGCCCAAGTTCAACATGTACCAGTCGCTGCACACCACGGTGATCGGTCCCGGCGGCAAGCCGGTCGAGCTGCAGATCCGCACCTTCGACATGCACCGGCGGGCCGAGTACGGCATCGCCGCGCACTGGAAGTACAAGCAGCGCGCGGTGGCCGGCGCCTCCAAGGTCCGCACTGACACGCCCGCCCAGGTCCGCAAGGAGGACAAGGCCGGCGCGGTCAACGAGATGGCCTGGCTGCGGCAGCTGCTGGACTGGCAGAAGGAGACCGAGGACCCGAGCGAGTTCCTGGAGTCGCTGCGCTTCGACCTCTCCAACAACGAGGTCTTCGTCTTCACCCCGAAGGGCGACGTGATAGCGCTGCCCGCGGGTGCCACGCCGGTGGACTTCGCCTTCGCGGTGCACACCGAGGTCGGCTACCGCTGCATAGGGGCCCGGGTCAACGGCCGGTTGGTGCCGCTGGAGTCGACCCTGGAGAACGGCGACCTGGTCGAGGTCTTCACCTCCAAGGCCGAGGGCGCCGGGCCGTCCCGCGACTGGCTCGGCTTCGTCAAGTCGCCGCGGGCCCGCAACAAGATCAAGGCCTGGTTCTCCAAGGAGCGCCGTGAGGAGGCGATCGAGCAGGGCAAGGACGCCATCG
This sequence comes from Kitasatospora sp. NPDC024654, assembly GCF_055559155.1. Lineage (NCBI taxonomy): Bacteria > Bacillati > Actinomycetota > Actinomycetes > Kitasatosporales > Streptomycetaceae > Kitasatospora > Kitasatospora sp. NPDC024654. Next base: position 65,944 of record NZ_JBVHLF010000007.1, on the reverse strand, counting down.
CCCGGGCCATGCGCAAGCAGGGCCTGCCGATCCAGCGGATCCTCACCGGCGACTCGCTGGTCACGCTGGCGCACGAGATGCGCTACCCCGACATCTCCTCGCTCTACGCGGCGATCGGCGAGGGGCACGTCTCCGCGCAGTCCATCGTGCAGAAGCTGGTGCAGGCGCTCGGCGGCGAGGAGGAGGCGGCCGAGGACCTGCTGGACACCACCGCCCCGAGCCCCGAGGGGCGGGCAGCCCGCCGGCGCCGGGCCAAGGGCGACCCCGGGGTGATCGTCAAGGGCGTGGACGACGTCTGGGTCAAGCTGTCGCGCTGCTGCACCCCGGTGCCCGGTGACCCGATCGTCGGCTTCGTGACCCGTGGCAACGGCGTCTCGGTGCACCGCGCGGACTGCGTCAACGTGGACTCGCTGACCCAGCAGCCGGAGCGGATGATCGAGGTCGAGTGGGCGCCGACCCAGTCCTCGGTCTTCCTGGTGGCCATCCAGGTCGAGGCGCTGGACCGCTCCCGGCTGCTCTCCGACGTCACCCGGGTGCTCTCCGACCAGCACGTCAACATCCTCTCGGCGGCCGTGCAGACCTCCCGGGACCGGGTGGCTATGAGCCGGTTCACCTTCGAGATGGGCGACCCGAAGCACCTGGGGCACGTGCTCAAGGCGGTCCGCGGCGTGGAGGGCGTCTACGACGTCTACCGGGTCACCTCGGCCCGCAAGTAGCGCCGGCGGGGGGGGGGGGAGGGGGGGGGGGGGGGGGGGGGGGGGGGGGGGGGGGGGGGGGGGGATGGGGGGGTGGGGTGGTGTGGGGGCGTCCACGTAGCT
>NZ_JBVHLF010000007.1:58692-65117 GCF_055559155.1 Kitasatospora sp. NPDC024654 | reverse complement strand
TCCACACCCCCCCCCCCCCCCCCCCCCCCCCCCCCCCCCCCCCCCCCCCCCCCCCCCCCCTTCCCCCCCCCCCCCCCTCGGCGGCGGGTCAGCCGCTGAACTCCTCCAGGCTCTTCAGCGCCTGGTCGAGCAGCGCCTGCCGGCCCGCGAGCTCGGCCTCCAGCTTGGCGGCCTTGGCCTCGTTGCCGGCGGCCCGGGCCTTGTCCGCCTCGGCGCGCAGCTTGTCCACCGCGCTCTGCAGCAGCCCGGTCATGCCGGCGGCGCGAGCCTTGGCCTCCGGGTTGGAACGCTTCCACTCGGCCTCCTCGGCCTCGCGGATCGCCCGCTCGACCGTGTTCAGCCGGGCATCCAGCTTCGGCCGGGCGTCGCGCGGCACGTGGCCGATCGCCTCCCAGCGCTCGCTGACGTCGCGCAGCGCCGCCTTGGCCGCCTTGAGGTCGGTGACCGGCAGGATCGCCTCGGCCTCCAGCAGCAGCGCCTCCTTGAGCTTCTGGTTCTCGCTCTGCTCGGCGTCCCGCTCGCTGAAGATCGCCGAGCGGGCCTGGAAGAAGACGTCCTGCGCGCCGCGGAACCGGGCCCACAGCTCGTCCTCGGCGTCCCGCTGGGCGCGGCCGGCCGCCTTCCACTGCGCCATCAGGTCACGGTAGCGGGCCGCCGTCTCACCCCACTCGGTGGACGACGACAGCGCCTCGGCCTCGGCGACCAGCCGCTCCTTGACCACCCGAGCCTGCTCGCGCTCGGCGTCCAGCGCGGCGAAGTGCGCCTTGCGGTGCTTCGAGAAGACCGACCGGGCGTGCGAGAACCGGTGCCACAGCTCGTCGTCGCTCTTGCGGTCCAGCCGGGGCAGCCCCTTCCAGGTGTCCACCAGGGCGCGCAGCCGGTCGCCGGCCTCCCGCCACTGGGTGGACTGGGCGAGCTGCTCGGCCTCCGAGACCAGCGCCTCCTTGGCGGTGCGGGTCTCGTCGGCGGCCTTCGCCCGGGCCGCCTTCCGCTCCACCTGCCGGGACTCGATCTCCCCGGCCAGCGTGTCCAGCCGCTTGGCCAGCGCGTCCAGATCGCCGACCGCGTGGGCCTCGACGACCTGCGAACGCAGGTGGTCGAGGGCGGTCTGGGCATCCTTGGCGGCCAGGTCGGTCTTGCGTACCCGGTGCTCCAACAGGCCGATCTCGGCGGCCAGGCCCTGGTACTTGCGCTCGAAGTAGGCGAGGGCCTCCTCGGGGGAGCCCGCCTGCCAGGAACCGACGACGCGTTCGCCCTCGGCGGTCCTGACGTAGACGGTCCCCTGCTCGTCGACACGGCCCCACGGGTCGCTGCTCACAGCGCCTCCTCCACATGACGTCCCGCCCACCAGCAGGTGGCGCGGCTCCGTCGTCCACAGTTGATGTGCGACGGACCGATGAGTCCGCCGTCCCCGCCCGTCCGTTCTGCTCAGCTGCCGAGGGTGACGGCGAGCGGGTCAGGGCACCCTATACAACAGCAACATAGGCGACCAGGCCCGGTGCTGTCCGCATCCGGGCCGGGCCAATTCGCGCGGCGGTGCCGCGCGGGGTTCAGCTCTTGGCGGTGGTCACCGAGTTGAGCACGACGTTCGCGTTCGGCGCACCGTCGCCGGGCTGGTTGGCGTCGTTCTCGCCGCCGGCCGCGATGTTGTTCAGCACGTCCATGCCACCGGTGATCTTGCCGAACGGGGTGTAGTTCGGCGGCAGCGGGGAGTCCTTGTAGACCAGGAAGAACTGGCTGCCGTTGGTGTTCGGGCCGGAGTTGGCCATCGCCACGGTGCCGGCCGGGTAGGTGGCGCCGCTCAGGTTCTCGTCGGCGAACTTGTAGCCGGGGCCGCCGGTGCCGGTGCCGGTCGGGTCGCCGCACTGCAGCACGTAGATGCCCTGGGTGACCAGGCGGTGGCACTTGGTGTGGTCGAAGAAGTTCTGACCGGCCAGGAAGACGAAGGAGTTGACCGTGTGCGGCGCCTTGGCGGCGTCCAGCTGCAGGGTCACCGCGCCGCAGCTGGTGTTCAGGGTCGCGGTGTAGGTGGCGTTGGTGTCGATCGTCATGGCCGGCTCGGTCTTCCACTGCTTGCCGTTCGGCGAGCCGGGGGCCGGCGTGGTGCAGCCCTTGACGTTCACCGGCGAGGCGGCCGAGCTCGGCGTCGTGCTGGTCGGAGCGGCGGCCGCGGTGCTGCTGCTCTTGGAATCGGACTTGAAGACCCCGCCCGCCCACATGCCGCCACCGGCGACCAGCACCACGGCGACCGCTGCGGCGCTCACCTGGAGGTTGCGGCGCTTGGCCTTGGCCGCGGCCTCGGCGCGAGCCTTCTGCTGCCGCTCGTACTTCTCGCGGGCGAGCTGCCGCCGCCGCTGTTCGCTGCTGACCACCGGGGTGTGTCTCCTCAATCGTGGGGGCCGGGAATGCTCGACGGATCATCGCATCCACCGCCGCCCAAGTGTAGGGACCCCGTAGGTAAGCACGCGGTGAGCGCGACCACGCGCCGGCTGGGTACGGCACGACGACTACTGGTTCGCAACCGGTGCCTTCCCGCCGGTAGGCTGCACCGAGGACCTCTCCGCCCCGACTCGAGACCAAGGACTGCCGTGTTCATCGCCGGATTTCCCGCCGGAGCCTGGGGCACCAACTGCTACCTGGTCGCACCGGCCCCCGGTGAGGAGTGCGTGATCGTCGATCCCGGCCACCAGGCCGCCGCCGGGGTCGAGGAACTGGTCCGCGAGCACCGGCTGAAGCCGGTCGCCGTGCTGCTCACCCACGGCCACATCGACCACGTCGCCTCGGTGGTGCCGGTCTGCGGGGCGCGCGGCGTCCCGGCCTGGATCCACCCCGAGGACCGGTACATGATGACCGACCCGGAGAAGGCGCTGGGCTGTTCGATCGGGCAGCAGCTGATGGGCGAGCTGACCGTCGGCGAGCCGGACGAGGTCCGCGAGCTGACCGATGGCAGTGTGCTGGAGCTGGCAGGTCTGCGCCTCACCGTCGACCACGCGCCAGGCCATACCAAGGGGTCGGTGACGTTCGGGACGCCCGCCGCGCAGGACCTGCCTCCCGTCCTGTTCTCGGGTGACCTGTTGTTCGCCGGCTCCATCGGGCGCACGGACCTCCCGGGTGGCGACCACGCCGACATCATGCGGTCGCTGGCCCGGGTCTGCCTGCCCCTCGACGACGCCACCGTGGTGCTGTCCGGCCACGGCAACCAGACCACCATCGGCCGCGAGCGCGCCACCAACCCCTACCTCAGGCAAGCGGCGGGGGCCCTGGAGAACCCCGCGGCCGTGCGACGAGGAATGTGACGGAAGACGAAGTTGAGCACCTTCACCGCCCCCAAGGGCACCTACGACCTGCTCCCACCGAGCTCGGCGACCTTCCTGGCGATCCGCCGTGAGCTCTCCGAGCCGCTGCGCCGGGCCGGCTACGGCTACGTCGAGACGCCGGTGTTCGAGGACACCAAGCTCTTCTCCCGGGGCGTCGGCGAGTCCACCGACATCGTCACCAAGGAGATGTTCTCGCTCACCAAGCGCGGCAGCGAGGACCTCGCGCTGCGCCCCGAGGGAACCGCCTCGGTGCTGCGCGCCGCCCTCCAGGCCAACCTGCACAAGCAGGGCAACCTCCCGGTCAAGCTCTGGTACTCGGGCTCCTTCTACCGCTACGAGCGCCCGCAGAAGGGCCGTTACCGGCAGTTCGCCCAGGTCGGTGCCGAGGCGATCGGTGCCGAGGACCCGGCGCTGGACGCCGAGCTGATCATCCTGGCCGACGACGCGTTCCGCGCGCTCGGCCTGCGCGACTACCGGCTGCTGCTGAACAGCCTCGGCGACCAGCAGTGCCGCCCGGTCTACCGGGCCGCCCTGCAGGACTTCCTGCGCGGCCTGGACCTGGACGAGGACACCCGCCGCCGGGCCGAGATCAACCCGCTGCGGGTGCTGGACGACAAGCGCGAGTCGGTGCAGGCCCAGCTGGACGGCGCGCCGATGCTGCGCGACTTCCTGTGCGAGGACTGCAAGGCCTACGACGTGCAGGTCCGCCGGTTGCTGACCGAGGCCGGAGTCGCCTTCACCGACGACCCCAAGCTGGTCCGCGGCCTCGACTACTACACCCGCACGACCTTCGAGTTCGTGCACAACGGCCTCGGCGCGCAGTCCGCGATCGGCGGCGGCGGCCGGTACGACGGCCTCTCCGAGATGCTCGGCGGCCCGTCGCTGCCGTCGGTCGGCTGGGGTCTCGGCGTGGACCGCACCTACCTCGCCATGGAGGCCGAGGGCATCGTGCTCGACCTGCCCGCCAGCACCGCGGTCTACGCGGTGGCGCTCGGCGAGGAGGCCAAGAACGTCCTGTTCGCGAAGGTGACCGAGCTGCGCCGGGCCGGCGTGCCGACCGACCTCGCGTTCGGCGTGAAGGGCATCAAGAACGCCATGAAGTCCGCCGACCGTTCCGGTGCCCGCTGGGCCCTGGTCGCCGGCGACCGCGACCTGGCCGAAGGCGTCGTCCAGTTGAAGGACATGACCAGCGGCGAGCAGACCCCGGTCGCCCTCGACGCACTCGTCACCACCCTGAAGGAGAAGCAGCAGTGATCCGCACGCACGACGCGGGCACGCTCCGCGCGGAGCAGGCCGGCACCACCGTCACCCTGGCCGGTTGGGTGGCCCGCCGCCGCGACCACGGCGGAGTGGCCTTCATCGACCTGCGGGACGCCTCCGGCACGGTCCAGATCGTGGTGCGCGACCTGGACTCGGTGCACGGGCTGCGCGCCGAGTACTGCGTCAAGGTGGTCGGCGACGTCCGGGTCCGGCCCGAGGGCAACGAGAACCCCGACATTCCGACCGGTGCCGTCGAGGTCGTGGTCAGCTCGATCGAGGTGCTCTCCGAGGCCGCACCGCTGCCGTTCCAGGTCGCCGAGTACGAGCCGGGCACGGTCAACGAGGAGGTCCGGCTCCGCTACCGCTACCTGGACCTGCGCCGCGAGGGCCCGGCCCGCGCGCTGCGGCTGCGCTCCAAGGTCAACCACATCATCCGCAACGTGATGGAGGAGAACGGCTACCTCGACATCGAGACGCCGTACCTCACCCGCTCCACCCCCGAGGGCGCCCGCGACTTCCTGGTCCCGGTCCGCCTGCAGCCCGGCCACTGGTACGCCCTGCCGCAGTCGCCGCAGCTCTTCAAGCAGCTGCTGATGGTGGCCGGCATGGAGCGCTACTACCAGATCGCCCGCTGCTTCCGCGACGAGGACTTCCGCGCCGACCGGCAGCCGGAGTTCACCCAGCTGGACATCGAGGCGTCCTTCGTCGACCAGGAGGACATCCTGGCGCTCGGCGAGAAGGTCATCGGGGCCATCTGGCGCGAGGTGCACGGGTACCGGATCCCCAACCCGCTGCCCCGGATGACCTACGCGGACGCCATGAACCGCTACGGCTCCGACAAGCCGGACGTCCGCTTCGGCCAGGAACTCACCGACCTCACCGAGTACTTCAAGGGCACCGAGTTCCGGGTCTTCCAGGCGCCGTACGTCGGCGCGGTGGTGATGCCCGGCGGCGCCTCGCAGCCGCGCAAGGCGCTGGACGCCTGGCAGGACTGGGCCAAGGCGCGCGGCGCCCGCGGCCTGGCCTACGTGGTCATCGACGCCGACACCGGCGAGCTGCGCGGCCCGGTGGCCAAGAACCTGAGCGCGGAGCACCTGGCCGGCCTGGCCGCCGCGGCGGGGGCCAAGAACGGCGACGCGATCTTCTTCGCGGCCGGCAAGAAGACCGCCTCCCAGGAGCTGCTCGGCGCCGCCCGACTGGAGATCGGCCGCCGCTGCGACCTGATCGACGAGTCGCAGTGGGCCTTCCTCTGGGTGGTCGACTTCCCGATGTTCGAGCCGATCGAGGACGACAAGGGCGAGTTCCAGGGCTGGCACGCGGTGCACCACCCGTTCACCGCGCCCACCGCCGAGTCGCTGGCCACCTTCGACACCGACCCGGGCACCGCCCTCTCCAACGCCTACGACCTGGTGCTCAACGGCTCCGAGCTGGGCGGCGGTTCGATCCGTATCCACCAGCGTGAGGTGCAGAAGCGGGCGTTCGACGCGATCGGCCTCTCCGAGGAGGAGGCCGCCTCGCAGTTCGGCTTCCTGCTGGACGCCTTCAACTACGGCCCGCCGCCGCACGGTGGGGTCGCCTTCGGCCTGGACCGGATCGTCACCCTGCTCGGCGGCTACGACACCATCCGTGACGTCATCGCGTTCCCGAAGACGTCCACCGGTGGTGACCCGCTGACCGGCGCGCCGACCCCGATCACCCCGGCCCAGCGCCGCGAGGCGGGCGTCGACGCCAAGCCCAAGGCGGAGACCGAGGCCTGAGCCGACGTCAACGACCGAGGGGGGGGGGGGGGGGGGGGGGGGAGGGGGGGGGGGGGGGGTGGGGTGGGGGGTTCTGGGCGTTGTTCCCTTT
>NZ_JBVHLF010000007.1:48751-58682 GCF_055559155.1 Kitasatospora sp. NPDC024654 | reverse complement strand
CCCCACACACGACCCCACCCCACCCCCCCCCCCCCCCCCCACACCCCCCCCCCCCCCCCCCCCCCCCCCCCCCCCCCCCCCCCCCTCGGTCGTGTCGGGACCTGCCCGGGCATGCCCCCGTTCGCCGCTGCCGGACTGCGCCGCTCGGTGCGCGGCCCTACGGTGAGGGATCAGCAGACCCCGCCCCGGGAGGCCCGCCGTGACCGACCAGCCCGTTCACCAGCCGCGGCTGAAGAAGGAGCCCTACGAGAAGGAGCTGCTGCGCCTGCAGGCCGAGCTGGTGAAGCTCCAGACGTGGGTGCGCGCCGAGGGGGTCCGGCTGGTGGTGCTCTTCGAGGGCCGGGACGCGGCGGGCAAGGGCGGCGCGATCAGGCGGGTGACGGAGTACCTCAACCCCCGCTTCGCCCGGATCGCCGCACTGCCCGCCCCGACCGAGCGCCAGCGCGGCCAGTGGTACTTCCAGCGCTACGTCGAGCAGCTGCCGGCCGCCGGCGAGATCGTGCTCTTCGACCGCAGCTGGTACAACCGGGCCGGTGTCGAGCGCGTGATGGGCTTCTGCACCGACGAGGAGTACTGGCAGTTCCTGCACCAGTGCCCGACCTTCGAGCGGATGCTGATCGAGGCGGGCATCCTGCTGCGCAAGTACTGGTTCTCGGTCAGCGACACCGAGCAGGAGCGCCGGTTCCGGGCCCGGCTGAACGACCCGATGCGCCGCTGGAAGCTCTCCCCGATGGACACCGAGTCGATCACCCGCTGGGAGGACTACTCGCGGGCCAAGGACGAGATGTTCATCCACACCGACCTCCCGGATTCGCCGTGGCACGTGGTGGCGAGCGACGACAAGCGGCGGGCCCGGATCAACATGATCGCCCACCTGCTCTCCACGGTCGGGTACCAGGACGTCGCCGTGCCTCCGGTCGACCTGCCGCCGCGGCCGCCCTCCAAGGGCTACCAGCGCCCGCCGCGCGACCTGCAGAAGTACGTCCCGGACCATGCGGCGGAGCTGCGCGAGTCGGCGGCTCACCGGAAGAAGCCGGCGGCCCACCGGAAGAAGTAGGGCTGTCCGACCCCTCGCATAGGCTGACGGGGTGGACGAACCGGACCTCTTCACCGCCGCCGCCGAGGAACGCCAGAGCAGGGAGCCCGGCCGGGCGCCGCTGGCCGTCCGGATGCGCCCGCGCACCCTGGACGAGGTGGCCGGCCAGCGCCGCCTGCTGCAGGCCGGCTCGCCGCTGCGGCGGCTGGTGTCCGGGGCCCACGGGCCGGCCGCGACCAGCTCGGTGATCCTCTGGGGGCCGCCCGGCACCGGCAAGACCACGCTGGCCCACGTCATCAGCCGGGCCGTCGAGGGCCGGTTCGTCGAACTCTCCGCGATCACCGCCGGGGTCAAGGAGGTCCGCGCGGTGATCGACGGCGCCCGCCGCGCGGTCGGCATGAGCGGCCAGGAGACGGTGCTCTTCCTGGACGAGATCCACCGCTTCTCCAAGGCCCAGCAGGACTCGTTGCTGCCCGCGGTGGAGAACCGCTGGGTCACCCTGATCGCGGCCACCACCGAGAACCCGTACTTCTCGGTGATCTCCCCGCTGCTCTCCCGCTCGTTGCTGCTCACCCTGGAGTCGCTGACCGACGACGACGTCCGCGCCCTGCTGCGCCGCGCGGTGCTGGACGAGCGCGGCCTGGAGGGGCGGCTGGAGCTCAGCGAGGAGGCCGAGGACCACCTGGTCCGGCTCGCCGGCGGGGACGCCCGGCGGGCGCTGACCACGCTGGAGGCGGCGGCCGGCGCGGCGCTGGAGCAGGGCGAGGCGGTGATCTCGCTGGCCAGCACCGAGAGCGCGGTCGACCAGGCCGCCGTCCGTTACGACAAGGACGGCGACCAGCACTACGACGTGGCCAGCGCGCTGATCAAGTCGATCCGCGGCAGCGACGTGGACGCCACCCTGCACTACCTGGCTCGGATGATCGAGGCGGGGGAGGACCCACGGTTCATCGCCCGCCGGTTGATGATCTCGGCCAGCGAGGACATCGGCCTGGCCGACCCGACCGCGCTGCCCACCGCGGTGGCGGCGGCCCAGGCGGTGGCGCTGATCGGGTTCCCGGAGGCCCGGATCATCCTCTCCCAGGCCGCCATCGCGCTCGCCCTGGCGCCCAAGTCCAACGCCGCCTACCTGGCGATCGACGCCGCGCTGGCGGACGTCCGGCAGGGCCTGGCCGGCGCCGTCCCACCGCATCTGCGCGACGCGCACTACGGCGGCGCCGGCCGGCTCGGCCACGGCAAGGGCTACCAGTACCCGCACGACCTGCCCGGCGGCATCGCGGCCCAGCAGTACGCACCGGACACCGTGCACGGCCGGGAGTACTACCGGCCGACCCGGCACGGCGGCGAGGCCCGCTACGCGGACATCGTCGAGTGGACCCGCGGCAAGCTCAAGGGGGAGTGAACCCCGGCTCCCGGCAGCCGGTATACTTCGTCGGAGTGCCATGTCCCGGGCACGGCGGCGAGCGCGAGCCCGACCGACCGGCCGCACCAGCGGGACACCGGCCAGCGGCCCCCTGAGGGGTGCCGCCAGGAGCGTCGCGCACCGTTTCGGTGTCGCGGGCAGCCCACCACCTTCGCGGCGGTGGGCCACCCGTGTGCAAGCACGTCCGTGCCCGGCCCCGGAGAGCGGCTGATCACCCTCGGGTGGTTTCTCCGGACCGCGAGAGGCGACCTCCGTCAACACCTGGTGAAGCCGTATTCGCAACGTGAAAGAGGTAATGGTTCCATGGCGAACCAGAAGCGTCCCAAGGTCAAGATCGCTCGTGCCCTGGGCGTTCCGCTGACCCCGAAGTCCGTCAAGTACTTCGAGGCTCGCCCGTACCCGCCCGGCCAGCACGGCCGTGGCCGCAAGCAGAACTCGGACTACAAGGTCCGTCTGCTCGAGAAGCAGCGTCTGCGCGCCCAGTACGACCTGAGCGAGAAGCAGATGGCCCGCGCCTTCGACCGCGCCCGCAAGGCCGAGGGCAAGACCGGTGAGGTGCTGGTCGCCGAGCTCGAGACCCGTCTCGACTCGCTGGTGCTGCGCTCCGGCATCGCCCGGACCATCTACCAGGCCCGCCAGATGGTCGTGCACGGTCACATCCAGGTCAACGGCACCAAGGTCAACAAGCCGTCGTTCCAGATGAAGCCGGGCTACGTCGTCACGGTCAAGGACAAGTCCAAGGAGAAGGTCCCGTTCCAGGTCGCCCGTGAGGGTGGCTACGCGGGTGAGGGCCAGACCCCGAAGTACCTCGAGGTCAACCTCAAGGCCCTGGCCTTCCGCCTGGACCGCCTGCCGCAGCGTCGTGAGGTCCCCGTGATCTGCGACGAGCAGCTGGTCGTCGAGTACTACTCGCGCTGACCCGCGAGGCCGGTACCCCGTACCGGCACTGGAGCCCCCGCCGCCTTCGGGCCGCGGGGGCTCCGCCCGTTCCGGCGCCCGGGGCCTTCAGCGCACCGTGTCGCAGTCCAGCACCCGGCGGACCGTCGCGTCCAGGTCGAGCCGGGTCCCCGCGGCGAACGCCTCGGCGAACTCCCGCTCGGTCAGTCCGGCCCGGGCCCGTGCCTCGCACTCCCGGTGGGGGGTGTTGAAGGTGGTGGAGCCGAACAACGGGATCCCCACCGCCTGCCAGATCCGGTGCGCCGCGCCCTGGAGCAGCCTGGCCTCCACCAGGTCCGGAGCGTGCTCCGGCTCGGTCTCCAGCAGGGCCAGCAGCTCCAGGCCGAGCACGATCCCGACCAGGTCGCGGAAGAGGTGGTTGAGTCGCACGCATTCGAGGACGTGCGCCCGAGCCTGCCGGACGTCCCCGGCCAGCCACTGCGAGTAGGCCATCGCGTACATTCCGTACGCGTACGCCCATTGCTCGCCGTGCTCCTCGCAGACCTCGCGTAACCGGCTCATCCACCGCTCGCCGCGCTCCTCGTCGCCCAACAGCAGGGCGGCCAGGCCGAGTTCGAACATCGCCATCAGAACGTTGCTGTTCAGCTCGTCGATCGTCTCGTAGTGCCACAGCGCGTCCTCGAACAGCTCGGCGGCGCGCGGCAGTTGGTCGCCGATCAGGGCGGCGCAGCCCATCCGGTGCAGCGCGTAGGCGAGCGCCCGGTCGTCGCCGGTGGCCAGTGCCTGGTGGCGACACTCCTCCAGCGCGGGCAGCGCCCGGCCCGGATCGCCCTGCAGGGTGGCCATGTAGCCGGTCACCCAGAGCGCCTTGGCCCGGGCCTCGGTCGGCGCCGGGGCCAGCGCCAGCGCCCGGTCCAGCCAGTGCCGGCCCTCGCCGAGGTGACCGGAGCCGACCCAGTAGTACCAGAGCGTCCCGGCCAGCAGCAGGGCGAGCTGCTCCTCGCCCGGCTCGCTGAGGCTGAACTCCAGCGCGGCCCGCAGGTTGCCGTGCGCCTGCCCGGTCCGCTCGGCGGTCTCCACCTGGCGCGGGCCGAACCACTCGGCCTCGCCCCAGACGGCCAGCCCGAGGTACCAGTCCCGGTGCCGGCGGCGCAGTCGGTGCTCCTCGCCACCGGCGCGCAGCCACTGCGCGCCGTACTCGCGCACGGTGTCCAGCAGGCGGTAGCCGGCCGCGCGGACGTCCTCCTCGCGCAGCACCACGGACTTCACCACCAGGTCGGCGAGCAGGTCGAAGACCGCCTCCGGGTCGATCCCGTAGCCGCCGCAGACGTACTCGGCGGCCTCCAGGTCGAAGCTGCCGGCGAAGACCGAGAGCCGGGCCCAGAGCAAACGTTCCTGCAGGTCGCAGAGCTCGTGACTCCACCCGATCGTGGTGCGCAACGTCTGGTGTCGCGGCAGTGCGCCGCGCTCGCCGCCGGTGAGCAGCCGGAACCGGTCGTCCAGGCGCAGCACGATCTGCTCCACCGACAGCGCCCGCAGTCGCCCGGCGGCCAGCTCCACGGCCAGCGGGATGCCGTCCAGCCGGCGGCAGAGCAGGGCGACCTCGGCGCTGTTCCGCGGGGTCAGCGCGAAGCCGGGCAGCACGGCGGCGGCCCGGTCGGCGAACAGCCGGACCGCCTCCGCCGGCTCGCCGTCCACGCCGTCCACGGCCAGCGGCGCCAGCGTGAGCAGGTGCTCGCCCGCGGTGCGCAGGCTCTCCCGGCTGGTGACGAGCACCCGCAACCGCGGCGCGGCCCGCAGCAGCGCGCAGACCAGGGCGGCGCAGGCGTCCGCCAGGTGCTCGCAGCCGTCCAGCAGGACCAGCAGCCGACGGTCCGCCAGCTGCTCGGTCAGCACCTCGACCGGTGGCCGGGCGGTCGAGTCGGTCAGCCGCAGCGCCTCCTGCACCGCGTGGCCGAGCATCCCCGGGTCCTGGACGTGGCCCAGCTCGACCAGGTGCACACCGTCCGGGAAGTCCTCCGCGGCCCCGGCCGCGGCGCGCAGCGCCAGCCGGGTCTTGCCGACGCCGCCCGGACCGGTGACGGTGACCAGCCGCGCGGTGCCGAGCAGCCGGGCCAGTGCGGCCAGTTCCGCCTCGCGCCCGACGAAGCTGGTGACCTCGGCCGGAAGCTGCCCGCCGGGTCCTGGGGATTCCTCCGACACGGCCACCTCTCTTGCTGTTCCCGGGGTTTCCGGAACCTGGTCGGCCCAACGAGGTCCCCCGCCGCTCGGTTACGCCGCGACGAGGGGCTTCGCCAGCGGTTATCCGGTCGGGACAAGCGGGTCGGGCGCGATAGGGTTCCCTCCTAGGGAGCGAAGGGAGCACGCGAGGTGTCCGTGGGAGAGCTGGCCGGCCTGATCGTGGCCGTGGGCTGGGCGGTCCTGGTCACCCTGCTCGCCGTGGTGCTGGTGCGGCTGTCCAAGGTGCTGCGGGAGGCCACCGTCCTGGTCTCCGCCGTCACCGAGCAGGCCGTTCCGCTGCTGTCCGACGCCAGCGACGCGGTGCGCAGCGCGCACCAGCAGTTGGAGCGGGTGGACGACATCACCGCCAACGTGCAGGACGCGGCCGCGAACGCCAACGCGCTCTCCTCCACCGTCGCCGCCACCCTCGGCGGCCCGCTGGTCAAGATGGCGGCCTTCAGTTACGGCGTCCGCAAGGCGGTCGGCAAGCAGCAGGCCGGTCTGACGCTGCCTCGGCAGAGTGCCGAGCACGAGGCACTGGCCCGGATGATCCGGGCCGAGGTGCGGGCCGCCACCGCTCCTCGCCGGGGCGGTCTGCTCTCCCGTGTCCGGCGAGCCGTGAAGGGCTGATCACCGTGGTTCGACGCATCTTCTGGATGACGGTCGGCGCCGGCGCCGCCGTCTGGGCCATGAACAAGGCCAACGAGGCGACCCGCCGGCTCACCCCCGACAGCCTCTCCGGCACCGCCGCGCGTGGTGCCCTCCACCTCGGTGACGCCGCCAAGCGGTTCGCGCTGGACGTGCGGGCCGGCATGGCCGAGCGCGAGGAGCAGCTCCGCACCGACCTGGGGCTGGACGGCACCGCCGTGCTGGAGCCGTCGCGCCGCCGGCCGTCCGGCCCGCGCGGCGGTGAGTACCGAGCTATCTCGGCGGCCCCAGGCACGCCTGCGGCCGCCCTGCCCCCGTCGCGCACCACCCCCCACGTCATCGCGTCAACACCCCGCCCGCTCGAACCGGGCCGGGGCAGTACCCAGAACCGGAAGGACCACTAATGGAGTCGGCAGAGATCCGCCGCCGCTGGCTGCGCTTCTTCGAGGAGCGCGGCCACACCGTCGTTCCGTCGGCGTCGCTGGTCGCCGACGACCCCACCCTGCTGCTGGTCAACGCCGGCATGGTGCCGTTCAAGCCGTACTTCCTGGGTGAGGTCAAGCCCGCCTTCTCGACCGCCACCAGCGTGCAGAAGTGCGTGCGCACCCTGGACATCGAGGAGGTCGGCAAGACCACCCGGCACGGCTCGTTCTTCCAGATGTGCGGCAACTTCTCCTTCGGCGACTACTTCAAGGAAGGGGCCATCAAGTACGCGTGGGAGCTGCTCACCACTCCCGTCGCGGACGGTGGCTACGGCCTGGAGAAGGAGCGGCTCTGGATCACCGTCTACCAGGACGACGACGAGGCCGAGCGGATCTGGCGTGAGGTCATTGGCGTTCCCTCCGAGCGCATCCAGCGCCTGGGCATGAAGGACAACTTCTGGTCGATGGGCGTGCCCGGCCCGTGCGGCCCGTGCTCGGAGATCAACTACGACCGCGGCTCCGCCTACGGCGAGGAGGGCGGCCCGGCCGTCAACGGCGAGCGCTACCTGGAGATCTGGAACCTGGTCTTCATGCAGTACGAGCGCGGCCACGGCGACGGCAAGGACGGCTTCGAGATCCTCGGCGACCTGCCGAGCAAGAACATCGACACCGGCCTCGGCCTGGAGCGGCTGGCCGCGATCCTGCAGGGCGTCGACAACCTCTTCGAGATCGACACCAGCCGGATGATCCTGGACCGGGCCGCCGAGCTGACCGGTCACACCTACGGCGCCGACCACAAGTCCGACGTCTCGCTGCGCGTGGTCACCGACCACATCCGCACCGCGGTGATGCTGATCGGTGACGGTGTCACCCCCGGCAACGAGGGCCGCGGCTACGTGCTGCGCCGCATCCTGCGCCGCGCGATCCGCAACATGCGCCTGCTCGGCGCCACCGCTCCGGTGGCCAAGGAGCTCATCGACACCACCATCAAGGCGATGGCCCCGCAGTACCCGGAGCTGGAGAGCGACCGCAAGCGGATCGAGACGGTCGCCGTCGCCGAGGAGGCCTCCTTCCTGCAGACCCTGCGCACCGGCACCAACCTGCTGGACGCCGCGGTCACCGAGGCCAAGCAGGCCGGCCACCCCGCCCTCTCCGGTGAGAAGGCCTTCCAGCTGCACGACACCTACGGCTTCCCGATCGACCTCACCCTGGAGATGGCCGAGGAGCAGGGCCTGCAGGTGGACGAGGCCGGTTTCCGCCGTCTGATGCAGGAGCAGCGGGACCGCGCCAAGGCCGACGCCAAGGCCAAGAAGATGGGCCACGCCGACGTCGCCGCCTACCGCGAGGTGGCGGACAAGTCCGGCGCCAGCGTCTTCACCGGCTACACCGCCACCGAGGGCGAGGCCACCGTGGTCGGCCTGCTGGTGGACGGCGTTCCGTCCCCCGCGGCCACCGAGGGCGACGAGGTCGAGCTGATCCTGGACCGCACCCCGTTCTACGCCGAGGGCGGCGGCCAGCTCGCCGACCACGGCCGGATCCGGCTGGACTCCGGCGCGGTGGTGGAGATCCGCGACGCCCAGCAGCCGGTACCCGGGGTGATCGTGCACTCCGGCGGAGTGCTCTTCGGCGAGGTGGTGCTCGGCGCCTCGGCGTACGCGACGATCGACATCGAGCGCCGCCGCGCGGTCTCCCGTGCCCACAGCGCCACTCACCTGACCCACCAGGCGCTGCGCGACGCGCTCGGCCCCACGGCCGCGCAGGCCGGTTCGGAGAACGCCCCCGGCCGCTTCCGCTTCGACTTCGGCTCGCCCGCCGCCGTGCCCGGCACCGTGCTGACCGACGTCGAGCAGAAGATCAACGAGGTGCTGAGCCGCGAGCTGGACGTCACCGCCGAGGTCATGACGATGGACCAGGCCCGCAAGCAGGGCGCCATCGCGATGTTCGGCGAGAAGTACGGCGACTCGGTGCGCGTGGTCACCATCGGCGACTTCTCCAAGGAGCTGTGCGGTGGCACGCACGTCGGCAACACCGCCCAGCTGGGCCTGGTGAAGCTGCTCGGTGAGTCCTCGATCGGCTCCGGCGTGCGCCGGGTCGAGGCGCTGGTCGGCGTGGACGCCTACAAGTTCCTGGCCCGCGAGCACACCGTGGTCGCCCAGCTGACCGACCTGGTCAAGGGCCGCCCGGAGGAGCTGCCGGAGAAGATCTCCGGCATGCTCGCCAAGCTCAAGGACGCCGAGAAGGAGATCGAGCGGTTCCGTGCCGAGAAGGTGCTGGCCGCCGCCGCGGGGCTGGCCGACTCGGCCGAGGACGTCCGGGGTGTGGCGCTGGTCGCGGCCCGGGTCGCCGACGGGGTCGGCGCGGACGAGCTGCGCAAGCTGGTCCTCGACGTCCGCAACCGGCTGGGCTCGCGCCCGGCCGTGGTGGCCGCGTTCACCGTGGTGAACGACCGCCCGCTGACCGTGATCGCCACCAACGAGGACGCCCGCGGTCGTGGCGTCAAGGCCGGCGAGCTGGTCCGCACCGCGGCCAAGACGCTCGGCGGCGGCGGTGGCGGCAAGGACGACGTGGCGCAGGGCGGTGGCAGCAACCCGGCCGCCGTCGGCGAGGCGATCGACGCCGTGCGCGCCCTGGTCGCGGAGCGCGCCGCCTGATGGAGTCACCCGTGTCTGTCGGTTCGGAACCCAAGCCCTGGCGCCGGGGGCGGCGGATCGCCGTCGACGTCGGTGACGCCCGGATCGGGGTGGCGTCCTGCGACCCCGACGGGCTGATCGCCACGCCCGTGGAGACGGTCCCCGCCGGGGGCCGCTCCCAGGCGCGGCTCAAGGAGATCGTCGAGGAGTACGACGCCATCGAGGTGGTGGTCGGCCTGCCCCGCTCGCTGAGCGGCAAGGAGGGGCCGGCGGCGGAGAAGGTGCGCGGCTACGCCGGGCGGCTGGCCGCGCTGCTCGCTCCGGTGCCGGTCCGCCTGGTCGACGAGCGGATGACCACGGTCACCGCGGCCCAGGGCATGCGCGCCTCCGGTGTGAAGGCCAAGAAGGGCCGGGCGGCGATCGACCAGGCGGCGGCCGTGGTGATCCTGCAGAGCGCTCTGGAGGCCGAACGGGTGAGCGGTCGAGCGCCTGGTGAGAGCGTCGAGCCGGTCAGTTGATATTCCTGATCTAGCGTGCCTGTGGGGGGGGGGGGGGGGGGGGGGGGGGGGGGGGGGGGGGGGTTTCCCTCTCCCCCCCCCCCGTCGCACGGAAGGACACCAACCCCAACAACAAACACACCCCCCCGCCGCCCCCC
>NZ_JBVHLF010000007.1:0-48741 GCF_055559155.1 Kitasatospora sp. NPDC024654 | reverse complement strand
GGCTACGCAGCGCCCCGGAGAGGCAGGAGGGGGGGTCGGCGGGTTACCTTGTGCAGGCGTGGAGTGGGTGGTTGGTTTTTCTTGCTCGGTCTTCTCTGTGGGGGCCCGTCCGGACGCGTCCGGACGGGCCCCTGACGTTTCTCATCCGACGTCCCATCGGCAGACGGGAGGCCCACCGGCATGGACCAGGACCTGGCGCCCGGGCTGACCCCGGGCCACCTCGGAGCCCCGGTGCACGAGCCGGAGCCCGAGCCGCTGCGGTGGGAGCGGTCGTCGTGGGAGCGGCCATCGGGGTCGGAGCCGCCCAAGCCGCCGTCCGGTCGGACCGGTCTGGCCTGTGGGATCACCGCGCTGCTGCTCTCGCTGCTGGCCGGCTCGACGGTGCTGGTGGGCCTGCGGTACTTCGGTTCGTTCGACTCCAGTCCGGCGGCCGACTACACCGGCGGCGGCACCGGATCGGTGCAGATCTCGGTCCCGAAGGGGGCGAGCCTCACCAAGATCGGCCAAATTCTGGTGCAGAACCAAGTGGTGGCCAGTGTCAAGGCCTTCACAACCGCGGCCTCGCTCTCCTCGGGCCAGCACATCCTGCCCGGCACCTATCCGCTCAAGCACGAGATGTCCGCGGCTGCCGCCCTGAACGTGCTGGACAATCCGTTCAACGCCAACGGCCTCACAGTGCCCGAGGGTTGGCGGGCGAGCCAGATCTACGCGGCGATCGACCAGCGGCTGCGGCTGCCGGCCGGCACCGCGCAGCGCACCGCCCAGGAGCACCAGGGCGACCTCGGCCTGCCCGACTTCGCCGGCGGAAACCTGGAGGGCCTGCTCTTCCCCGCCACCTACGGCGTCACCAGCGAGACCAGTGCGCTGGCTCTGCTTCAACAGATGGTCAAGCAGGCCGGCACCGAGTTCAACGGCGAGGGCCTGACCGGTGAGGCGAGCGCGCTCGGGATCACCCCCTACCAGGCGCTGGTGGTGGCCAGCCTGGTCCAGGGCGAGGCGGACAACCGCGACGACATGGCCAAGGTGGCCCGGGTGATCTACAACCGGCTGGGCCGGAAGATGCCGCTCCAACTCGATTCCACCATCAACTACGCACTCGGTCGCACCACTCTGCACACCACCGTCACCGACACCAACCTGAACTCGCCGTTCAACACGTACCAGCACAGCGGCCTGCCGCCGACCCCGATCGACAACCCCGGCCACGACGCGCTGGACGCCGCGCTCAACCCGGCGCCGGGTGACTGGCTCTACTTCGTGACGGTCAGCCCCGGGGACACCCGCTTCACGGACAGTGAGCAACAGCACAGAAAGAACGTCGCCGACTTCAACGCCTACCAGGCCCAGCACCCCTCGGAACCCAGTCCCAGCACGGGGTGACGGCCTCCGGGGGTCCCCGGAACCGACAGGTCGGGCACCAAGCGCCCGAAACGGGCGGTACCTTGCGGTACGGTAACGTCTCCCCCCAGATGTTGCGCTAGCACGCCGGTTCGAGATCGTGCCGGGACGCCGTCCCGGACGGTCGGTCCGATCCACCGTCCGTCTCCGTCGGCATAAGGGATTCGATGACTGATCAGGGTCGGGGCTACGGCTCCCAGCCGTGGCACCCCGCCGAGCTCGGCCACCCGGAGCAACACTTCGGCGGAGCGGAGTACGCGGCGCAGGACTCCTACGCGCAGCCGCAGGACGTCTACGGCCAGGGGCAGTACGTACTGCAGGGGCAGGGCTACGCGCCGCCGCAGGGCTACCCGTCGCAGGAGGGCTACGCGCAGCAGCCCGAGCAGTACGCGGCGTACCCCGGGCAGCAGCCGATGCCGCAGGATCCGTACGGCGGGCAGCAGTGGCAGCAGCAGGCCCAGCCGGGTTTCCCGCAGCAGCAGACCGGCCAGCAGCAGACCGGCTACCCGGCGCCGGGCGCGCCGCAGGGCTACCCGCAGCAGGTCCCCTTCCCGCAGCAGCACCAGCCGGTGCACGACCAGGTCCAGCGGCCGATGCCCGGGCCGGCGCCGGTTCAGGCAGCTGTTCAGGTGCCGGTTCAGGCCCCGGCCGGGCCCGGGCCGGACGGCATCGACTGGGAGGCCGCGGCCGCGGCGCTGGACGATCCGCAGGCCGGGTACGTCGAGGGGTACGAGGACGGGCTGTACGAGGACGGCCTGTACGTCGAGGAGGGTGCCGAGGACGGGCACCTCGGCGAGGACTACGTCGGCGAGGACTACGCCGAGGGGGAGCTGCCGGAGGGCGAACCCCTCGACGGCGACGAGGCCGAACACGAGTCCTTCTTCGGCGCCGTCGAGGAGGACAACAGCCGCGAGGCCCAGCGCAAGCGCAAGGAGAAGGGCAAGAAGTCCGGCCGGCGCAACCGCGGTGCCTGCCTGGTGGTCGCCCTGGTACTGCTGGGCGGCGCGGGCGGCGCGGGCTGGTTCGGCTACGGCTTCTACAAGAGCCACTTCGGCCCGCCGCCGGACTACACCGGCAACGGCACCGGCTCGGTCACCGTGACGATCGCCCCGGGGGCCGGCGGCGCCGACATGGCGCAGACGCTGCTGGCGGCCGGCGTGGTGAAGAGCGCGGGTGCGTTCACCGACGCCTACAACAAGAACCCGCAGGCGATGGGCATCCAGGCGGGCAGCTACACCATGCACAGCCAGATGTCCGGTGCCGCCGCCGTGCAGCTGCTGGTCTCCGCGGCCGGCGGGAACGCGCTGATCGTGCCCGAGGGCAAGAAGGCCGTCGACATCTACGCGATGATCGACACCAAGCTCAAGCTGGCCGCCGGCACCACGGCCGGCGTGGCCAAGTCGCAGGTCGCCAACCTCGGTCTGCCGGCCTACGCGGGCAACAACCCCGAGGGCTTCCTCTGGCCGACCAAGTACTCGATCACCCCGGGCATGCAGCCGCTGGACCTGCTCAAGCAGATGGTCGCCAACGCCAACCAGGAGTACTCGCAGGTGATCACGCCCGCGCTGATCCAGCAGGCGGGCCTGAAGACCACCTACGACGTGATCACCGAGGCGAGCATCCTGCAGGCCGAGGGCAACAACTCGCAGGACTTCGGCAAGATGGCCCGGGTCATCTACAACCGCCTGAACACCGACGTCACCCACCACACCCTGGGCATGGACACCACGCTGCAGTACTCGGTGGGCTCGACTGCGCTGACCAAGGCGCAGATCAACGACGGTTCGAACAAGTACAACACCTACATCAACCCGGGCCTGCCGCCGACGCCGATCTCCAACCCCGGCGACGAGGCGATCCAGGCGGTGCTCAACCCGACGCCGGGCACCTGGGCGTACTTCATCGCGATGAGTCCGACCGAGACGCTGTTCTCGACTTCGTCGACCGACTTCGCGGCGAACGTCAAACAGTACTGCACCTCGCACGGCCAGGCCTTCGACGCACAGGCCGTGCACTGCGAGTGACCGAGCGTCGTGTGTCACGGGCGGGCGGTGGCCGTCCTGAGCGATAGGAGTGCCGAACAGCCATGACCAGCCAGCAGCCGACCACCGGCGGGCAGTTGATGACGGGTGGGCAGTCGACGGCCGGTGGGCGGTCGACCGCCGGCGTACGGTCGGTGACCGGTCGGCGCCACCGGGCCGCCGTGCTCGGCTCGCCGATCGCCCACTCGCTCTCGCCGGTGCTGCACACCGCGGCCTACCGGGCGCTCGGGCTCGACGACTGGGAGTACGGCCGGTTCGAGCTGGGCGAGGACGACCTGGCGGGGTTCCTGGCCGGACTGGAGCCGGGCCTCTGGGCGGGCTTCTCACTGACCATGCCGCTCAAGCGGGTGGTGATCCCGTTGCTGGACGAGGTGAGTCCGACCGCACTGGCGGTGGAGGCGGTGAACACCCTGGTCTTCGAGGCCGACGGGCGGCGCACCGGGGACAACACCGACGTGCCCGGGCTGGTCGCGGCGCTGCGTGAGCGGGGGATCGGGCAGGTCCCGGCGGCGGCGGTGCTGGGGGCCGGGGCCACCGCCTCGTCCGCGCTGGCCGCGCTGGCCCAGCTGTGCACGGGCGAGGTCACGGTGTACGTGCGCAGCGCCGAGCGGGCGCGCGAGATGCGGGTACTCGGCGATCGGCTCGGGGTGCCGGTGCGGACGACGGACTGGGCGCGCGGGGCCGAGGCCCTGGCCGGGCCGCTGACCGTGTCGACCACCCCGGTCGGGGCGACGGACGGGTTCGCGGCCGGCCTGACGGGCGCGCCCGGCGCGCTCTTCGACGTGCTGTACCACCCGTGGCCGACCGCACTGGCCGCGGCCTGCGCCGAGCGTGGCGGGATCGTGCTGGGTGGGCTGGACCTGTTGGTCCATCAGGCGGTGCTGCAGTGCGAGCGGTTCACCGGGATCACCCCGGGACCGCTGGCGGCGATGCGGGCGGCCGGCGAGACCGCGCTGGCTGAGCGGGAGCACTGAGCCGGCATCGCGAGAGCGGTGCTCGCTGGTGAGAGCGGCGCTCATCGGTGAGAGCACTGCTCACGGGTGAGGGCAGCGCTCTGATATGAGAGTGGCGCTCTGCCACGGTGCCGGTCGCTGCCCGGTGGCGCGAGCAGCGGGCGGGCGTGAGCGTGCTGCGCGGGGTCGAGAGCGCTGCGCGGGGTCGAGAGCGATGCCCAGTGACGAGAGCAGTGTTCCGGCGAGTTGTGTCGCCCAGACGTGAGAGCAGTGCTTGCAGTCGAGAGCGGTGTTCCACAATGAGAGCACCGCTCCATCCGACCCCGGTGCGAGAGCGGCGATCACCAACAGGAGGCGATCACCTACGAGAGCGGTGCTCCAAAACGCGATCAGTGCTCAGCGGCCCGTGGTTCGCGCCCGCGCAGTACGGTCACCAATCCGGCCAGCGACACCAGCGCCCAGACACCCTCCAGCAACAGGAAGCCCCACTGCGCGGTGACCGCGGCCTGGGCCGCCAGCACGCCCGAGCCGGCCAGGTTCAGCACCAGATAGCCGCGGGACTTCGTGTTCAGCCGGCCGCGCTGCGCCAGCGCGAACGGGATCAGCACCAGGATCGACCCGATGATCTGGATCAGCTGCTCCATGACGGCACCCTCCAAGGGCTGCGTCGTCTTGTCCCTCCGGGTACGGCGCGTCTCGTCCGGTGGCCGCTGGAGCGCGGTCCACGTCCATTGTGCCCCACCGCCCCGGCTGTCCGTCCCGGTGTCCGCCACGCGGACCTCGACCCGATCCCGCCCCCGGACGTGAAAGGATTCGGAAGAGGGCCCACCGCAAACGGGCCCGCTCGGGAAACCCGGCCGGAACCGCGCCCAGCAGCCGCGGCCGGACCGCTGACGAAGGAGCACCGTTGGGTACGTTGCGCTGGCTGACCGCGGGGGAGTCGCACGGCCCCGCACTGGTCGCGACGCTGGAGGGTCTGCCCGCGGGCGTGCCCGTGACCACCGCGATGGTGGCGGACGCGCTGGCGCGGCGGCGGCTGGGTTACGGGCGCGGCGCGCGGATGAAGTTCGAGCAGGACGAGGTGACCTTCCTCGGCGGGGTCCGGCACGGCCTGACCATGGGCAGCCCGGTGGCGGTGATGGTCGGCAACACCGAGTGGCCGAAGTGGCAGCAGGTGATGGCGGCCGACCCGGTCGACCCCGAGGTGCTCGCGGGTCTGGCCCGCAACGAGGCCCTCACCCGCCCCCGGCCCGGCCACGCCGACCTGGCCGGCATGCAGAAGTACGGCATCGACGAGGCGCGTCCGATCCTGGAGCGGGCCAGCGCCCGGGAGACCGCGGCGCGGGTCGCGCTCGGCACGGTGGCCCGTTCGTACCTGCGGGAGACCTGCGGCATCGAGCTGGTCTCGCACGTGGTGGAGCTTGGCGCGGCCAAGGCGCCGGCCGGCGTGCTGCCGCTGCCGGTGGACGAGGCGCGGCTGGACGAGGACCCGGTGCGCTGCCTGGACGCGGACGCCTCGAAGCGGATGGTGGCCGAGATCGACCAGGCCCACAAGGACGGCGACACCCTCGGCGGCGTGGTCGAGGTGCTGGCGTACGGCGTGCCGGTGGGTCTGGGTTCGCACGTGCACTGGGACCGCCGGCTGGACGCCCGGCTGGCGGCCGCGCTGATGGGCATCCAGGCGATCAAGGGCGTGGAGGTCGGCGACGGCTTCGAGCTGGCCCGGATCCCGGGCTCGCGGGCGCACGACGAGATCGTGCCGACCCCGGACGGCGTCCGGCGCGCCTCGGGCCGTTCCGGTGGCACCGAGGGCGGGCTCTCCACCGGCGAGCTGCTGCGGGTCCGCGCGGCGATGAAGCCGATCGCCACCGTGCCGCGGGCGCTGCGGACCCTGGACGTGCGGACCGGCGAGCCGGCCAAGGCGCACCACCAGCGTTCGGACGTCTGTGCGGTTCCGGCGGCCGGGATCGTCGCGGAGGCGATGGTGGCGCTGGTGCTGGCGGACGCGGTCTGCGAGAAGTTCGGCGGCGACCACGTGGCCGAGACCCGCCGCAACGTGCAGAGCTACCTCGACCACCTGATCATCCGGTGAGCGGGCGAATCGGGCGTACGGCCGGCCCGGTCGTGGTGCTGGTCGGCCCGCCCGGGGCCGGGAAGAGCACGGTGGGCCGGCTGCTCGCCGAGCGCCTCGGCAGCACGTTCCGTGACACCGACACCGACATCGAGGCACTGGCCGGCAAACCGATCCCGGAGATCTTCGTCGACGACGGCGAGCCGCACTTCCGCGCCCTGGAGGTGCGGGCCGTCAGGACCGCGCTGGAGGAGCACGACGGCGTGCTGGCGCTCGGCGGCGGCGCGGTCATGGCCGAGGCCACCCGCGCGCTGCTGGCCGGCCGTCCGGTGGTCTTCCTGGAGGTCGCCCTGCACGACGCGGTCAAGCGGGTCGGTCTGGACGCCCCGCGTCCGCTGCTCGCGGTCAACCCGCGGGCGGCCTGGCGCGAGTTGATGGCGGCCCGCCGGCCGCTGTACCTGGAGGTCGCCGCTGCCGTGATCAGCACCGAGGGGCGCACCCCGGAGCAGGTCGCGGACGCGGTGCTGGAATCCCTGGAGTTGAAGGAAGCATGAGCAGCAGCACGGTCACCATCCAGGTCGGCGGTTCGGCCGGCCACGCGCCGTACGACGTGCTGGTCGGGCAGCAGCTGCTGGGCGAACTCGCCGGGCTGATCGGTACCCAGGCCCGGCGGGTGGCGGTGATCCACCCGGAGGCGCTGGCCGCCACCGGTGACGCGATCCGCGAGGACCTGGCCGCCGAGGGGTACGAGGCGATCGCGCTCCAGGTGCCGAACGCCGAGGAGGCCAAGAGCGCCGAGGTCGCCGCGTACTGCTGGTCGGTGCTCGGACAGACCGGCTTCACCCGCTCCGACGTGATCGTCGGCCTGGGCGGCGGCGCCACCACCGACCTGGCCGGCTTCGTCGCCGCGACCTGGCTGCGCGGGGTGCGCTGGATCGCCGTGCCCACCACGTTGCTCGGAATGGTGGACGCGGCGGTCGGCGGCAAGACCGGGATCAACATCGCCGAGGGCAAGAACCTGGTCGGCGCCTTCCACCCGCCGGCCGGGGTGCTGGCCGACCTGGCCACCCTGGAGACCGTGCCCAGGCACGACTACGTCTCCGGCCTGGCCGAGGTGATCAAGTGCGGCTTCATCGCCGACCCGGTCATCCTCGACCTGGTGGAGGCCGACCCGCAGGGCGCCACCACGCCGGCCGGCCCGCACACCGTGGAGCTGATCCGACGGGCCATCCAGGTCAAGGCCGACGTGGTCTCCGGCGACCTCAGGGAGGCCGGGCTGCGCGAGATCCTCAACTACGGCCACACGCTGGCGCACGCCATCGAGCGCAACGAACGCTACAAGTGGCGGCACGGCGCGGCGGTCTCGGTCGGCATGGTGTTCGCCGCCGAACTCGGCCGGCTGGCCGGGCGGTTGGACGACGCGACGGCGGACCGGCACCGCTCGGTGCTGGCCTCGGTCGGCCTGCCGCTGAGCTACCGGGCGGACGCCTGGCCGAAGTTGCTGGACGCGATGAAGATCGACAAGAAGTCACGCGGCGACCTGCTGCGCTTCATCGTGCTGGACGGCCTGGCCAAGACCTCGGTACTGGAGGGCCCGGACCCGTCGCTGCTGGTCGCCGCGTACGCGGAGGTCGCCAAGTGACCACCGTCCTGGTGCTCAACGGCCCCAACCTCGGCCGGCTCGGCAGCCGCGAGCCGGACGTCTACGGCGCCACCTCGTACGCCGGCCTGGTCGAGCGTTGCACCGCGCTCGGCAAGGAGCTGGGCTTCGAGGTCGAGGTGCACGAGACCAACTCCGAGCGGCAGATGATCGAGTGGCTGCACCGGGCGGCCGACGAGCGGCTCCCGGTGGTCATCAACCCCGGCGCGTTCACGCACTACTCGTACGCGATGCGCGACGCCGCCGCCCAGCGCACCGCGCCGCTGATCGAGGTGCACATCTCCAACCCGTACGCGCGCGAGGAGTTCCGGCACACCTCGGTGATCGCCGCGATCGCCTCCGGCACCATCGCGGGCTTCGGTCTCGGCTCGTACGAACTGGCCCTGCGCGCCCTGGCCGAGCAGCTCACCACCCGGTAGCGGCGGTCGGCGGCCCGGTGGCGGACTGGGCCCGCCACCGGGCCGCCGTGTAATCTCCCCGGCAGGGAGGTGTGTCCATGACGCAGTACGCAGGGGGTGGGCCGCTGCCCCCACGACCGCTGACCCCGCCCCCGCCGGTGCCGCCCCGGCAGACCGTGCAGCCGTGCCCGGACGCGGAGGGGGACCGGCCCGCGCTGCCTCCGGCGCCGTCGCGTCCGCCCGCGCCGCGACCCGCGCCCGGGCCGGTGCTGTCCGCCGCCGTACAGCCGGGCGCCACCGGGCACTTCGTGATGCCCACCGGCACGCCGGTACAGCTGCCCGCCGGGGTCCCGGCCAGCCACCCCGGCCCGCTCGCGGTGCTGCTGATCGGTCCGGCCGGCGCCGGCAAGACCACGGTCGCCCGGCACTGGGCCGAGCGGCGGCCGACCACTACCGCGCACATCAGCCTGGACGACGTCCGCGAGTGGGTGCAGTCCGGCTTCGCCAACCCGCAGTCCGGCTGGAACAGCTCCTCCGAGGCCCAGTACCGGCTGGCTCGCCGGACGTGTGGCTTCGCGTGCCGCAACTACCTCGCCAACGACATCTCCTGCATCATCGACGACGCGGTCTTCCCGGACCGCCCGGCGATCGGACTGGGAGGCTGGAAGCGGCACATCGGCCCCGGCATGATCCCGGTGGTGCTGCTGCCGGGACTGGACTCGGTGCTGGCGCGCAACGCCCGGCGCAGCGGCAACCGCCGGCTCAGCGACGAGGAGGTGGCCCGGATCCACGGTCGGATGGCCGGCTGGTACAACTCCGGGTTGCCCATCATCGACAACTCCCAACTCGACGTGGCGGCCACCGCCGACGCCCTGGACCGGGTCATCGCGGCTCGCCTGGCCGGCCACCCGAGCCGCTGAACCACCTTTCCCCGCAAGAGAGTTGATTCACCATGCCCGAAGGCCACATCCTGCACCGGCTCGCCGCGGAACACCTGCGGGCGTTCGGCGGCGAGCCGGTCGCGGTGGCCAGTCCGCAGGGCCGGTTCACCGCCGGCGCGGCGCTGCTGGACGGGCGCGTCCTGGAGACGGCCGAGGCGGACGGCAAGCACCTCTTCCTCGGCTTCGGTGACTCCTGGCTGCACGTCCACCTCGGCCTGTACGGCGTGTTCGGCTTCGGCGCGGCCCCCGCGCCCGCCCCGGTCGGCCTGGTCCGGCTGCGGCTGGAGAACTCCGCGCACTTCGCCGACCTGCGCGGCCCGACCACCTGCGAGGTGCTCACCCCGGGTGAGAAGGACGCGGTGCACGCCCGGCTCGGCCCCGACCCGCTGCGCGCCGACGCCGACCCGGACCGCGCCTGGTCGCGGATCTCGCGCAGCCGCAGCACCGTCGCGGCGCTGCTGATGGACCAGAAGGTGCTGGCCGGCGTGGGCAACGTCTACCGGGCCGAGGTGCTCTTCCGGCACGGCATCAGCCCGCACCGGGCCGGCCGCGACCTCACCCGGACCGAGTGGGACGCCATCTGGGTCGACCTGGTCGCCCTGATGCGCGAGGGCGCGGCGATCGGCCGGATCGACACCGTCCGCCCCGAACACACCCCCGAGGCGATGAACCGCCCGCCCCGGGTCGACGACCACGGCGGCGAGGTCTACGTCTACCGCCGCGCCGCCCAGCCCTGCCTGGTCTGCGCCACCGAGGTCCGCACCGAACCCCATGCCGCCCGCAACCTCTTCTGGTGCCCCGGCTGCCAACAGCACTGACGGCGGGATCCCCTGCCCACGGGGGCGAGCGCGGGAGGCGAGAGGATCACGATCCCGCCGGCGGGCAACGCTCTTCGACCGGCGAACCCGGTGCGGCCGGTTGGTCGGGCTCGCACCCCACCGGCGCGGGCCGTCAGCCGTCGATCTGGATCAACTTCCTGACCAACCGCAGCAGTTGGTCCCGTTCGTCGGCCTCCAGCGGCGCCAGCAGCTCCGCGTTGGCCTGGTCGCCCAACTCCTGTAGCCGGGCCAGCAGTTCGGCTCCGGCGGGGGAGAGGGTGATCGCGTTCTTCCGGGCGTCCCGTGGGTCCTTGCCGCGTACCACCAGCCCCTTGGCTTGCAGGTCGTTCAGCACGCCGACCATGTCCTTGGGGTCGATCCGCACCGTGCGCGACAGCTCCGCCTGGGCGACCGGGCCCAGCTCGGCGACCGCGCAGAGCACGGCGTGGTGACCCATCCGGAAGCCCTCGCGGCCCAGGTGCTCGGCCACCAGGCGATGGGCGAGCGCGCCGGCCCGGCCGAGCAGCCAGCTGGGCAGGGTCTGCAGGCGGGAGAGCGGAGCATCGGTCACGACCCGCATCCTAGCCGAAAATCCGTTGGATGCACCAATGATTCTGCTCTATCGTTGGGTCTGCCAACGATCGTCCGGCGAGGGGAGACGCAGCCATGCGCAAGGTCAGGTTCCACACCCACGAAGGCCCCGGGGCGCTGCGGCTCGACGAGGTGCCCGAGCCCGTTCCCGGCGCCGGTGAGGTGCTGTTCCGCACCGAGGTCGCCGGGGTCAGCCGGACGGTGCTGCCGGTGCTGCGCGGGGTCGGCGAGGTGCCGCTGCCCGCATCGCCCGGCGGGGGCGTGGTCGGCCGGATCGTCGCGCTCGGCCCCGGCGTGGACGGGCTACGGGTGGGGCAGCGGGTCGGCGGCATCGCGGCCGAGCCGTACGCCGAGCTGGCGGTGGCCTCGCCCGCGCTGCTCACCCCGGTGCCGGAGCAGGTCGGCGCGGCCGACGCGCTCGGGCTGGTGCACGGCGGCCTGGTCGCGCTGGCCGCGCTGCGGGTCGGACGGTGCGAGGAAGGCGAGTCCGTGCTGGTCACCGCCGCGGCCGGTGGGGTCGGCCATCTGATCGTCCAACTGGCGAAGGCGCTCGGCGCGGCCCGGGTGGTGGCCGCCGTCGGCTCGCCGGAGAAGGCCGGGTTCCTGCGCTCCCTGGGCGCCGACGAGGTGGTGAGCTACCAGGACACCGACTGGGGAGCCCCGGTCGACCTGGTGCTGGAGGGGGCCGGCGGTGAGATCCTGCCGCGGGCGCTGGGCGCGCTGGTGCCGTTCGGCCGGTTGGTCACCCTGGCCGGGTCCGGCGGCACGCTGGACGCCGGGGCGGTACTCCGCTCGGCGGCCACGGTGACCGGCCTCTCGATGGGACGGCTGGCCCGGCACCGGCCCGCCGTGGCGGCGGAGATCCGGGCCGAGCTGTGGCGGCTGCTGGCCGACGGGCGGGTGCGGCCGGTCAGCACGGTGCACCCGCTGGAACGGGCGGCGGAGGCGGTGGCACTGCTGGAGTCCCGGGCCAACCTGGGCAAGGTGGTGCTCGCCACCGCGCCCACCACCCCCGCGCTCACCCCCGCCTGACCGGCGCCAGGTACTCGCGCACCCGGCGCCGCTCCCACCACGCGCCGGAGCGGCGCAGCTCGCGCCAGTCGGTGTAGCGGTAGTGGTACAGCACCGCCCGGACGTGGGTCGGCGGCTCGTCGGGGAAGGGGTTGTGGCGCAGCAGCCGCAGCGTCGCCGGGTCGTTGACCAGCAGCCGGGCGACGAACGGGCGGAACCACGGCCGGGCGTAGCCGGGGGAGATCGCGGCGAACCACATCAGCCAGTCCAGCCTCAGGTGGTAGGGCGCGAACTGGCGCGGCAGCCGGCGCACGTCCCCCGGCTTTCCCCGGAAGCCGTACTCCCGCCAGACCGTCTCCCGGGTGATCAGCGGCTCGTCGGTACCCTCCACCACCACCTCGTAGCGGACCCGGTTGATGCTGCCGAAGGCGCCGTAGGTGTTGACCAGGTGCAGCCGGTTGAACGACATGTTCATCGCCTGGTGCCGGGAGAGCAGGTTGCGGGCCGGCCAGTAGCTGAGCACCACCACCAGCGCGGTGACCGCCAGCACCAGCACTTCGAACCAGAGCGGCGCGCCGGCGCTGGTCACCGTGCCGTGCGGCAGCCGCACCGCGGACCACGCCAGTGCGATGGTCAGCCAGTTGAGCCAGGCGAAGTTGCCGGAGCAGACCAGCCAGAGCTGGGTGACGATCACCACGGAGCCCGCCACGGTGGCCGCCGGCTGGGGCAGGAAGAGGCCGACCGGCACCAGCAGCTGGGCGACGTGGTTGGCGGCCGTCTCCACCCGGTGTAGCGGGCCGGGCAGGTGGTGGAAGAACCAGCTGAGCGGCCCGGGCATCGGCTGGGTCTCGTGGTGGTACTTGAGGCAGGTGAGGTCGCGCCAGCAGGAGTCGCCGCGCAGCTTGATCAGCCCGGCGCCGAACTCGACCCGGAACAGCAGCCAGCGCATCAGCACCAGCACCGGCAGCGGCGGCGCCACCGTGGCGTTGCCCAGGAAGGCGGCCAGGAACCCGGCCTCCAGCAGCAGCGACTCCCAGCCGAAGGAGTACCAGACCTGCCCGACGTTGACGATCGACAGGTAGAGCACCCAGAGCGCGGCCCACCAGAGCATCGAGGTCCAGAGCGGTACCAGGTCGCCGGCGCCGGCTACCAGGGCCGCCGCCAGCACCGCGCCGGTCCACGCCACGGTCGCGAAGCGGCGGTCCGAGTAGCCGTAGTGGAAGAGGCTGGGTGAGTGCCGGAACGGGACGGCGGCCAGGAACCGCGGCACCGGGAGCATCCCGTGCTCGCCGATCAGCGCCCGGAACTGCCGGGCCGCCGCCAGGAACCCGATCAGGTAGACCGCGGCCAGCAGCCGCAGCAGGACCAGCCTGCTCAGTCCGTACGCCGGCGCGTTGAACCACTCCACGCGCCCCATCCCTACCATCCTCGCCGGCGGCGCCCGGGGCCGCCGCGCCTGCCCGGGCCCCGGACGGCCGAGCCGCCCGGCGGAGCCGGCTCAGGGCTTGCGGGCCACCGCGGCGTAGTAGTACGCGGAGTCGACGTCCACCCCCTCGGCCGCGCCGCCCCAGGCCAGCACCGGGACCACGCCCGGCGCGACCGGCTCCAGCCCGTCCAGGAAGCGGGTCACCTCGGCCCGGCCGCGCGGGGTGAGCGGGACGTGCGCGTGCTCGGCGGCCCGCACCGCCACGGCCACCTCCTCGGGCGCGAAGTCGCCGCTCGGGTGGGTCAGCGCCAGGCAGCTGCCCGGGGGCAGCGCGTCCACCAGGGTGCGCACCATCGCCCACGGGTCCTCGGCGTCCCGGAACAGCATCAGCACCGCGACCAGCAGCAACCCGACCGGCTGCGCCCGGTCGATGATCTGCGCGAAGACCGGGTGGTCCAGGATCTCGGCGGGCTCGCGCAGGTCGCCCAGGATGAACGAGGTCCGCCCGGCCGGGTGGCTGGAGATCATCGCCCGGGCGTGCGCCAGCACGATCGGGTCGTTGTCCACGTAGAGCACCCGGGACTCCGGCGCCAGCGCCTGGGCCACCTCGTAGGTGTTGCCCGCGGTCGGGATCCCGGTGCCGATGTCCAGGAACTGCCGGATGCCCTGCTCCACGACCAGGTGGCGGACCGCTCGGCCCAGGAAGTCCCGGTTGGCCCGGGCCATCGCCCGCATGTTCGGCACCGCGGCGATGATCTGCTCGGCCAGCTCGCGGTCGGCCGGAAAGTTGTCCTTGCCACCCAACCAGTAGTCGTAGACCCGGGCCGAGTGGGCGACGCTGGTGTCGATCTCGACGGGCTCCCAGGCGCCCGGCGTGCGGGACTCGGTCACGGCGCTCTCCTCCGCAGGCGGTCGGCCATCCGGCCGTGCCGCGCAGCCTATCTGACGATCAGTCAGTATGGTGCCCGCTCGCCCGGGCCAGCAGAACGGACCAGCTGAACAGGCGGTCCGACGGGTCCCCTCATAGGCTTCGGGCATGTCCGATGCGCACGCGGTCCGCCGAGAGCGGCTCCGGGAGCACTGCAGCACGGCCGGTGTGGACGCGGCGCTGATCAGCAGCCCCGCGAACGTCCGGTACCTGACGGGCTGCGCACCGTGCGGCGCGACGCTGCTGCTGACCCGCGACCGCGCGTTGCTCGCGCTGCCCGCGGACCTGCCACCGGACGACACCGGCGAGCACCCCTACGCCGTCGAGCTGGCCCACCTGGTCACCGCCCCGGACGAGGACACCGCGACGGCCGCCGCCGGGGCGGCCGCCCGGCTGCGCGTGCGTGACCTCGCGGTCGAGGAGGGCGACCTGACCGTCACCCGGCACCGCGCGATCGCCGCGTTGGCCCCCGGCATCCGGCTGGCCGACCTGGACGGCGCGGTCGAGCGGCTGCGGGTGGTCAAGGACGAGTACGAGATCGCCGACCTGCGGATCGCCGCCGAGATCGCCGACCAGGCACTGGGCGAGCTGCTGGAGTCGATCCTGGTCGGGCGGACCGAGCGGCACCTGGCGATGGAGCTGGAGCGCCGGATGATCGACCACGGCGCGGACGGGGCCGCCTTTCCGGTCTCGGTCGCCACCGGCACCCACTCCGGCCGGGCCAACCACCTGCCCACCGACCGCAGGGTCGAGGAGGGCGACTTCCTGACCGTCGCGCTGGGCGCCCAGTACCGCGGCTACGCCGTCTGCGCCACCCGCACCTTCGTGATCGGCGCGGCGCCCGCGGCCTGGCAGGTGGAGCTGCACCGGCTGGTCTTCGAGGCGCAGCGGGCCGGTCGGGAGGCGCTCGGCCCGGGCGTGCCGGGCAACGCACCCGACCGCGCGGCCCGTGACATCCTGCAGGCGGCGGGCCATGTGGAGAGCCCGCCGCGCCCGCTCGGGCACGGCGTCGGGCTGGAGGTCCGGGAGGCGCCGGGCCTCGGACCCGCCGACATGGGTAAACTGGACAACCGCGTGCCGGTCACCGTCGGTCCAGGGGTTCACCTCCCGGGCCGCGGCGGAGTCCGGATCGAGGACACGCTCGTGGTGCGCCCCCCGGAGGAGGGCGGGCCCGAGCTGCTCACCATCACCACCAAGGAGCTCCTCGCCCTGTGACCGCCCCTGCGGGTGGGACAGGCCGCACCCCTTGGTTCCTTGACAGTTATATCCAGGAGTAAGTGCGCCCGTGGCTTCCACGAACGATCTCAAGAACGGCATGGTCCTCAACCTGGACGGCAAGCTCTGGTCTGTCGTCGAGTTCCAGCACGTCAAGCCCGGCAAGGGCCCGGCCTTCGTGCGCACCAAGCTCAAGGAGGTGCTGAGCGGCAAGGTCGTCGACAAGACCTTCAACGCGGGCGTCAAGGTCGAGACCGCGAACGTCGACAAGCGCACCATGCAGTTCTCGTACAAGGACGGCGAGCAGTTCGTGTTCATGGACATGGACACCTACGACCAGATCCACATCACCCCGGACGTGGTCGGCGACGCCGCCAAGTACCTGCTGGAGGGCTTCGAGGCCCTGGTCGCGCAGCACGACGGCGCGCCGCTGTACGTGGAGCTGCCGGCCGCGGTCGAGCTGGTCATCGCCGAGACCGAGCCGGGCGTGCAGGGCGACCGCTCGACCGGTGGCACCAAGCCGGCCACCCTGGAGACCGGTGCCGAGGTGCAGGTCCCGCTGTTCATCACCACCGGTGAGAAGATCAAGGTCGACACCCGCGACGGCAGCTACCTCGGTCGGGTCAAGTAACTGTGTCTGCCGCACGTAGCAAGGCCCGTACCCGCGCCTTCCAGATCCTCTTCGAGGCCGACCACCGGGGCGTCGACCCGCTGGCGGTGCTCGCCGGCTGGGTGGCCCGCGCCCGGGAACCCAAGCCGGACGAGGGCGTCCCGCAGGTCGCCGAGTACACCATGCAGCTGGTCGAGGGCTACGCCAAGCACGCCCGCCGGATCGACGAGCTGATCGCCACCTACGCGGTGGGCTGGGCGCTGGACCGGATGCCGATCGCGGACCGCAACGTCCTGCGGCTCGGCGCCTACGAGCTGATCTGGGAGGACGGCGTCCCGGACGCGGTCGTCCTGGACGAGGCGGTGGAGATCGCCAAGGAGTACTCCACCGACGACTCGCCGGCCTTCGTGAACGGCCTGCTGGCCCGTTTCATGGAGCTCAAGCCGACCATCAAGCGCTGAGACCGTCCGGTCACGACGATGGCCGCCGGACCCCCGCGGTCCGGCGGCCATCGTGCGTTCACGACGGGGGCGTATCTTTGCTACCGACCAGTAGCAAGGCCGAAGGGGGCGCCACTCCATGACCACCGTGACCGCGACCAGCAGCGAGTTCGACCAGGCCATCGCCCTGGACCCCGGCCCGGACGGCCGCCACCGCGGCGAGCTGGGCGCCGGCTGGCAGATCGGCGGCGGGATCAACGGCGGTCTGCTGCTGGCCGTCGCCGCCAACGCGCTCTCCCGCGAGCTGCCCGGCCACCCCGACCCGGTGTCGATCAGCGGCTACTACCTCTCTGCCTCCCGCCCGGGTCCGGCCGAGGTCCGCACCGAGCTGGTCCGCCGCGGCGGTTCGCTCTCCACCGGCACCGCCTCGCTCTACCAGGACGACGAGGACGGCACCCCGGTCGAGCGACTCAGAGTGCTGGCGACCTACGGTGACCTGGCCGCGCAGGCCGGCGAGGTGCACACCGCGGCGACCCCGCCCGCGCTGCCGCCACGCGAGAGCTGCGTCGGCATGGAGCACGCCCCGCCCGCCCTGATCGAGCAGGCCGCCCTGCTGGAGCGGTTCGACCTGCGGCTGGACCCGGCCACGGTGGGCTGGGCGGTCGGGCAGCCCTCCCGGCAGGGCCGGATCCAGGGCTGGTTCCGGCTCGCCGACGGCCGCGAGCCCGACCCGCTGGCGCTGCTGCTGGTGGCCGACGCGCTACCGCCGGTCACCTTCGACCTCGGCCTGCCCGGCTGGGCGCCGACCATCGAGCTGACCGTCCACCTGCGAGCCAAGCCGGCGCCCGGCTGGCTGCGGGTGAGCCACGCCACCCGCAACCTGGCCGGGGGCTACTTCGAGGAGGACGCCGAGATCTGGGACGAGACCGGCCGGCTGGTCGCCCAGTCCCGCCAGCTGGCCCGGGCGCCGCGCCCGCGCTGACCTGCGGAATCGAAATTCTCACGCTCGGTTACCAATATGTGACGTGAGGTGCGTGTGTCGGGCGGGTTGCGGGGGAGGACGTGGCGTAGGCCAGCCGCCCCTCGCAACCTCTCGGGAGCCCGATGTCCAGGTATCTCCACCCACGCCGTCCGCCCCGCTGCCGCCCCACTCGCGCCCGCCAGGCGCCGGCGCAGCGGGTCTTCGTGACCGGGGTGCTGGCCTCGCCGGAGGACTTCGAGCGGGCCCGCCCCTGGGGGCTGACCGCGGCCCCGGACCACCCGCGCTACCTGGCCGGCACGGCCACCCTGCTGGCGCACGCCCGGCGCCGCTTCGAGTCGGTCCGGGTGCGCCGCTTCCACCCGGACGACTTCGCCGAGTTCTGCCTGCTGCGCCGTCTCGACCCGGCCGACCGGGTCGCGCAGCAGCGCTACCTGGCCAATCCAGCGCTGCTCGGGCAGCTGCTCGACTACCAGGGGGAGGAGCTGGTGGACGACTTCCTGCCGAGGCTGGTCCGGGCCCGGGAGAACGGACTGACGATGCGCCACGCCGAGCTGCTGCTGGCCGAGGGTGGCGCCCTGCCGGCCGTCGAGCGCTGCTACCGGGAGGCGGCCGAGCTGTTCGCGCGGCTGTTGGGGGAGGCCGGGCCGGGGGCGTACGAGTTCCGCTGCGTGATCCGGGCGTCGGGGGGACCTCTGGTGGCGGAGGCCCGGGTGGTGCTCTGGGAGGACGGGCTGGTGCGGATCCACGACGAGGAGCTGGACCTGGTTCGCGCGGTGCTCTGCGCCGCGCTGGCCCGGCGGCTGCCCGGCCGGCTGGAGCTGAGCGGACTGCGCGGCTCGGCGGCGGGCTGCGGCGAGTACCAGCAGGCGGCCTGGAGCTGGCAGAGCGCCGGCACGGGCTTCACGGCGGTGCGCTGAGAGGGTCGTGCCGGGGCGGCGTGCCGAAACGGCGCACCGAACCGCCGACGGCGCGGTCCCCCGGGACCGCGCCGTGACGTTTCTGCAGGTAGTGGCCGAGGCCGTGACTCAGCCGGCGTCCTCGTCGCGCACCGCGCGACGGGCGTCGGAGTTGAGCACGCCCCAGCTGATCAGCTGCTCGGTGAGGATCGACGGTGACTGGTCGTAGATCACCGCGAGGGTGCGCAGGTCGTCCTGGCGGATCGAGAGGACCTTGCCGTTGTAGTCACCGCGCTGGGACTGGATGGTCGCCGCGTACCGCTGCAGCGGGCCGGCCTTCTCGGACGGGACCTGGGTCAGTCTCTCCAGGTCCAGCACCAGGCGCGGCGGCGGCTCGGCCGCACCGCCCGGGGTGCCGCCCGGGAGCAGCTCCTGCACCGGGACGCCGTAGAACTCGGCGAGCTCGGCCAGTCGCTGCACGGTGACCGCTCGGTCGCCACGCTCGTAGGAGCCGACGACGACCGCCTTCCAGCGCCCCTGGGACTTCTCCTCGACGCCGTGCAGGGAGAGCCCCTGCTGTGTGCGGATAGCGCGGAGTTTGCCCCCGAGCTGCTTCGCGTAGTCGCTGGACATTGGTCTCCCCGGACAAGAATTGCTTCGCGTTCAGAAACGGTCACGGGGGAGCGAGGGGCCCCTCGCCTCCCAGGCGTTCTACCAGTGGGTTCGACGTCTGTTCCGTAACTCACTGTGAGGTTACGTAGAGTAAGGTAGCTGCGTCAAGCCGAATGGGGCAGTCGTGCGAATGGTCTGCTACCTCTGCGTGAACACGACATAAAGCATGGCGGGGATCATCTTGATCGCCCTGCTAGCATGGACGAGGCTCCCGGCACGGTCCGGCAGCCATCCACCAGACATCCTTTAAGGCCCGTCCCGTGAGGCGGGGAAGGAGGTCGGCTTCGGCATGACCGCACACATCGACACGCCGCGTCCGCCGCACCAGGTGCTGGACGGCGCGGACATCTCCCGCGTGATCACCCGGATCGCCCACGAGATCGTGGAGCGCGCGAAGGGCGCGGAGGACATCGTCCTCCTCGGCATCCACACCCGCGGCGTCCACCTCGCCCGCCGGCTGCACGCCAAGCTGACGCAGATCACCGGCCGCGAGATCCCGCTTGGCACGCTCGACATCACCATGTACCGGGACGACCTGCGGCTCAAGCCCGCCCGCGCCCTGGAGCACACCGAGATCCCGTCCGGCGGGATCGAGGGCAAGCTGGTCATCCTCGTCGACGACGTGCTCTTCTCCGGCCGCACGGTCCGCGCCGCGCTCGACGCCCTGGGCGACATCGGCCGCCCGCGCGCCGTGCAGCTCGCCGTCCTGGTCGACCGCGGCCACCGCGAGCTGCCCATCCGCGCCGACTACGTGGGCAAGAACCTGCCCACCTCGCTGCGCGAGGCCGTCCAGGTCCGGCTCGCCGACACCGACGGCCAGGACGCCGTCCTGGTCGGTGACCGCGACTTCGCCGCCCGTTCCTCCCAGGCGCTCGCCGCCGACCCCAACCTGCCGGAGTAGCACCGTGAAGCGCCACCTCGTCTCCGCCGCAGATCTCAGCCGCGAGGACGCGCTGCTGATCCTGGACACCGCCGAGGAGCTGGCCCAGCTCTCCGGGCGGGCCGTCAAGAAGCTCCCCACGCTGCGCGGCCGTACCGTCGTCAACCTCTTCTTCGAGGACTCGACCCGCACCAAGACCTCCTTCGAGGTCGCCGAGAAGCGGCTCAGCGCCGACGTCATCAACTTCGCCGCCAAGGGCTCCTCGGTCTCCAAGGGCGAGAGCCTCAAGGACACCGCGCTGACCCTGCAGGCGATGGGAGCGGACGCGGTCGTCATCCGGCACCACGCCTCGGGCGCGCCGGCCCGGCTGGCCCAGTCCGACTGGCTGCACGGCAGTGTGATCAACGCCGGTGACGGCACCCACGAGCACCCGACCCAGGCCCTGCTGGACGCCTTCACCGTGCGCCGGCACCTCAACCCGGGCCTGGGCAACGACCTCGCGGGCCGCCGGATCACCATCGTCGGCGACGTGCTGCACAGCCGGGTCGCCCGCTCCAACGTGCTGCTGCTGAACACCCTGGGCGCGCACGTCACCTTCGTGGCCCCGCCCACCCTGCTGCCGCTCGGCATCGAGAGCTGGCCCTGCGAGGTGAGCTACGACCTGGACGCCGCGCTCGCCAAGACCGACGCGCTGATGATGCTGCGGGTCCAGCGCGAGCGGATGAACGCCGCGTTCTTCCCCACCGAGCGCGAGTACTCCCGCCGCTACGGCATGCACGCCGGCCGGCTGGCCCGGCTGCCCGAGCACGCCATCGTGATGCACCCCGGCCCGATGGTCCGCGGCATGGAGATCACCGCCGAGGTGGCCGACTCGCCGCGCTGCACCGCGGTCGAGCAGGTCGCCAACGGCGTCTCGGTCCGGATGGCCGTCCTCTACCTGCTGCTCGGCGGCGCCGTCCACGCCGACGGGCCCGCCGACTCCCCCCGCACCGAAACCCAGGAGACCGCCCAGTGACGAGCTACCTGATCCGCAACGCCCAGCTGCTCGGCGGTGACCCGCAGGACATCCTGATCGTCGACGGGGTGATCCGGGAGATCGGTGCCGGCCTGACCGCCGACGCCGACGTGGACATCGACGCGCACGGCCTGATCGCCCTGCCCGGTCTGGTCGACCTGCACACCCACCTGCGCGAGCCGGGCCGCGAGGACGCCGAGACCGTGCTGACCGGCACCCAGGCCGCCGCCAAGGGCGGTTACACCGCCGTGCACGCGATGGCCAACACCTTCCCGGTGGCCGACACGGCCGGCGTGGTCGAGCAGGTCTGGCGACTCGGCCAGGCCTCCGGCTACTGCGACGTGCGGCCGGTCGGCGCCGTCACGGTCGGCCTGGAGGGCAAGAAGCTCGCCGAGCTGGGCGCGATGCACGAGTCCGCGGCCGAGGTCCGGGTCTTCTCCGACGACGGCAAGTGCGTGGACGACGCGGTGATCATGCGCCGCGCGCTGGAGTACGTGAAGGCCTTCGACGGGGTGGTCGCCCAGCACGCCCAGGAGCCGCGGCTCACCGAGGGCGCCCAGATGAACGAGGGCCAGGTCTCCGGTGAGCTCGGGCTCGGCGGCTGGCCGGCGGTCGCCGAGGAGGCGATCATCGCCCGCGACGTGCTGCTCGCCGCGCACGTCGGCTCCCGGCTGCACGTCTGCCACGTCTCCACGGCCGGCTCGGTGGAGATCATCCGCTGGGCCAAGGGCAAGGGCTGGGACGTCACCGCCGAGGTCACCCCGCACCACCTGCTGCTGACCGACGAGCTGGTCCGCTCCTACGACCCGGTCTACAAGGTCAACCCGCCGCTGCGCACCGCCGCCGACGTGCACGCGCTGCGCGAGGCGCTGGCCGACGGCACCATCGACGCGGTCGCCACCGACCACGCCCCGCACCCCGCGGAGGACAAGGACTGCGAGTGGGCGGCCGCCGCGATGGGCATGGTCGGCCTGGAGACCGCGCTCTCGGTGGTGCAGCAGGCGATGGTCGAGACCGGCCTGCTGAACTGGGAGGGCGTCGCCGACCGGATGTCGCACCGCCCGGCCCGGATCGGCCGGCTGGCCGGCCACGGGCGGCCCATCTCGGTCGGTGAGCCGGCCAACCTGGTGCTCTTCGATCCCGCGTACCGTGGCACCGTGAATCCCGAGAGCTTTGCCACCCGCAGCCGAAACACCCCCTACCGAGGCCTCGACCTGCCGGGACGGGTGCACGCCACCTTCCTGCGTGGGGTGCCCACCGTGCTGGCCGGCGTGCTGGTCGAGCCGGGCGAGCTCGGATGAGCCCCGCTCCGCTGGCGATGCAGCAGGCCAAGGTCCACGACTGGGCCGGCCACATCGGCTGGGCGGTCGGCCTGGTGATCCTGATCGGGCTGATCTACTGGCTGATGCGCCAGGGCTGGAACTGGCGGCGCACCCTCCAGGCGGACCTGCCGGAGCTGCCCGCCGTGCCGGACGACCCGGGCCCGGCGATCCTGGAGAGCGGCGGCCGTTACCACGGCAGCACCACCGCCGGGAACTGGCTGGACCGGGTGGTGGCGCACGGCCTGGGCAACCGCAGCCTGGCCGCGCTGACCCTCACCGAGCGCGGGCTGCTGGTCCGCCGCCCGGGTGCCGAGGACCTCTGGATCCCGGTCGAGGACCTCACCGGAGCCCGGCTGGAGTCCGGGATCGCGGGCAAGGTCGTCCCGGCCGGTCTGCTGGTGGTCGGCTGGACGCTCCAGGGCCGCGCGCTGGACTCCGGCTTCCGGCTGGACCGCGCGGACGACCACGCGGCCTGGGCCGCCGAGGTCGAGCAACTCGCAACACGTACGACCGCAACACGTACGACGAAGACGGAAGGCGTAACACCATGACCGCTCCTGCCCTCACCACCACGAGGCAGCCGCGCGCCGCCCGCCGGGAGCGGGTCCCCGCCGTGCTCGTCCTGGAGGACGGCCGGACCTTCCGCGGCCAGGCGTACGGCGCGATCGGCGAGACCTTCGGCGAGGCGGTCTTCAACACCGGCATGTCCGGCTACCAGGAGACCCTGACCGACCCCTCCTACCACCGCCAGGTGGTGGTCATGACGGCCCCGCAGATCGGCAACACCGGCGTCAACGACGAGGACCCGGAGTCGCAGCGGATCTGGGTCGCCGGTTACGTGGTCCGCGATCCCGCCCGGGTGCCGTCCAACTGGCGCTCCCAGCGTTCGCTCGACGAGGAGCTGGCCGCCCAGGGCGTGGTCGGCATCAGTGGGATCGACACCCGCGCGCTCACCCGTCACCTGCGCGAGCGCGGCGCGATGCGGGTCGGCATCTTCTCCGGCCCGGAGCTGGCCGAGCCGGCCGAGCTGCTCTCCCGGGTGCTGCAGGCGCCCGAGATGAAGGGCGCCGACCTGTGCGC
Organism: Kitasatospora sp. NPDC024654; assembly: GCF_055559155.1. Taxonomy (NCBI): domain Bacteria; kingdom Bacillati; phylum Actinomycetota; class Actinomycetes; order Kitasatosporales; family Streptomycetaceae; genus Kitasatospora; species Kitasatospora sp. NPDC024654. The sequence goes on along the minus strand of NZ_JBVHLF010000007.1, from coordinate 25,392 downwards.
CGAGGTGGCCACCACCGAGCCGTACGTCGTGCCGGCGATCGGTGCGAAGCGCTTCACGGTCGCCGCCGTGGACCTCGGCATCAAGGCGATGACCCCGCACCGGATGGCCGAGCGCGGCATCGAGGTGCACGTGCTGCCCGCCAACGCCACCGCCGAGGACATCTACTCGGTCAACCCGGACGGCGTCTTCTTCTCCAACGGCCCGGGCGACCCGGCCACCGCCGACCACCAGGTCGCGGTGCTGCGCGAGGTGCTGGAGCGCGGGACCCCGTTCTTCGGGATCTGCTTCGGCAACCAGATCCTCGGCCGGGCGCTGGGCTTCGGCACCTACAAGCTCAAGTACGGCCACCGGGGGATCAACCAGCCGGTGCAGGACCGCACCACCGGCAAGGTCGAGGTCACCGCGCACAACCACGGCTTCGCCGTCCAGGCCCCGCTGGACAAGGTCAGCGACACGCCGTTCGGCCGCGCCGAGGTCTCGCACGTCTGCCTGAACGACGACGTCGTGGAGGGCCTGCAGTGCCTGGACACCCCGGCGTTCAGCGTGCAGTACCACCCGGAGGCCGCCGCCGGCCCGCACGACGCCGCGTACCTGTTCGACCGCTTCGTCGAGCTGATCGCCGCCACGACTCGTACCACCGCAGGGAGCTGACCCGTGCCGAAGCGCACTGACATCAAGTCCGTCCTGGTCATCGGCTCGGGTCCGATCGTGATCGGGCAGGCGGCCGAGTTCGACTACTCCGGCACCCAGGCGTGCCGGGTGCTGCGGGCCGAGGGCCTGCGGGTGGTGCTGGTGAACTCCAACCCGGCGACCATCATGACCGACCCGGAGATCGCCGACGCCACCTACGTCGAGCCGATCACGCCGGAGTTCGTCGAGAAGATCATCGCCAAGGAGCGGCCGGACGTGCTGCTGCCCACCCTGGGCGGGCAGACCGCGCTGAACGCCGCGATCGAGCTGCACAAGGCCGGCACGCTGGCCAAGTACGGCGTGGAGCTGATCGGCGCCAACGTCGAGGCGATCAACAAGGGCGAGGACCGCGAGCTGTTCAAGCAGGTCGTGGAGGCCGTCCGGGCGAAGATCGGGCACGGCGAGTCGGCCCGCTCGGTGATCTGCCACTCGATGGAGGAGGTCCTGGCCGGCGTCGACACCCTCGGCGGCTACCCGGTCGTGGTCCGCCCGTCCTTCACCATGGGCGGCGCCGGCTCCGGCTTCGCGCACGACGAGGAGGACCTGCGCCGGATCGCCGGTCAGGGGCTGACCCTCTCGCCGACCACCGAGGTGCTCCTGGAGGAGTCCATCCTCGGCTGGAAGGAGTACGAGCTGGAGCTGATGCGGGACCGCAACGACAACGTCGTGGTGGTCTGCTCGATCGAGAACTTCGACCCGATGGGCGTGCACACCGGTGACTCGATCACCGTCGCCCCGGCGATGACGCTGACCGACCGCGAGTACCAGATCCTGCGTGACATCGGCATCGCGGTGATCCGCGAGGTCGGCGTCGACACCGGCGGCTGCAACATCCAGTTCGCGGTCAACCCGGAGGACGGCCGGGTGATCGTGATCGAGATGAACCCGCGGGTGTCGCGCTCCTCCGCGCTGGCCTCCAAGGCGACCGGCTTCCCGATCGCCAAGATCGCCGCCAAGCTGGCGGTCGGCTACACGCTGGACGAGATCCCCAACGACATCACCGAGCAGACCCCGGCCTCCTTCGAACCGACCCTCGACTACGTCGTGGTGAAGGTGCCGCGGTTCGCCTTCGAGAAGTTCCCCTCCGCCGACCCCACGCTGACCACCACCATGAAGTCGGTGGGCGAGGCGATGGCGATGGGCCGCAACTTCCCCGAGGCGCTCAACAAGGCGCTGCGCTCGCTGGAGAAGAAGGGTTCGCAGTTCTCCTGGGCCGGCCCGATCGGTGACAAGGACGAGCTGCTCACCAAGGCGAAGGTGCCGACCGACGGCCGGATCAACACCGTGATGGAGGCGATCCGGGCCGGCGCCACGCCGGACGAGGTCTTCGAGGCGACCCGGATCGACCCCTGGTTCGTCGACCAGCTCTTCCTGCTGGACGAGATCGCGGCCGAGCTGGGCGAGGCGGAGAAGCTGACCCCGGAGCTGCTGCGGCACGCCAAGCGGCACGGCTTCTCCGACCAGCAGATCGGCGAGATCCGCGGCCTGAAGGCGGACGTGGTCCGCGAGGTCCGGCACGCGCTCGGCATCCGGCCGGTCTTCAAGACGGTGGACACCTGCGCGGCCGAGTTCGCCGCCCGCACCCCGTACTTCTACTCGTCCTACGACGAGGAGAGCGAGGTCGCGCCGCGGATCAAGCCCGCGGTGATCATCCTTGGCTCCGGCCCGAACCGGATCGGGCAGGGCATCGAGTTCGACTACTCGTGCGTGCACGCCTCCTTCGCGCTCGCCGAGGCCGGCTACGAGACCGTCATGGTCAACTGCAACCCGGAGACCGTCTCCACCGACTACGACACCTCCGACCGGCTGTACTTCGAGCCGCTCACCCTGGAGGACGTGCTGGAGATCGTGCACGCCGAGCAGCAGGCCGGTCCGCTGGCCGGCGTGATCGTGCAGCTCGGCGGCCAGACCCCGCTCGGCCTGGCGCAGGCGCTGAAGGACAACGGCGTGCCGATCGTGGGCACCCAGCCGGAGGCGATCGACCTGGCGGAGGAGCGCGGCGCGTTCGGTCGGGTGCTGCGCGAGGCCGGCCTGCCGGCGCCCAAGCACGGCACCGCCTTCTCCTTCGAGGAGGCCAAGGCGATCGCGGACGAGATCGGCTACCCGGTGCTGGCCCGCCCCTCCTACGTGCTCGGCGGACGTGGCATGGAGATCGTCTACGACGAGGTGTCGCTCGCCTCCTACCTGGAGCGGCACGCCGGCCTGATCTCCGAGCACCCGGTGCTGATCGACCGGTTCCTGGACGACGCCGTCGAGATCGACGTGGACGCGCTCTTCGACGGCACCGAGCTCTACCTCGGCGGCGTGATGGAGCACATCGAGGAGGCCGGCATCCACTCCGGCGACTCGGCCTGCGCCCTGCCGCCGATCACGCTGGGCGGCTTCGACATCAAGCGGCTGCGGACCTCGACCGAGGCGATCGCCCGCGGGGTGGGGGTGCGCGGTCTGATCAACATCCAGTTCGCGCTGGCCGGTGACATCCTCTACGTGCTGGAGGCCAACCCGCGCGCCTCGCGGACCGTGCCGTTCACCTCCAAGGCCACCGCTGTCCCGCTGGCCAAGGCCGCCGCCCGGATCTCGCTCGGTGCCACCATCGCCGAGCTGCGCGCGGAGGGCCTGCTCCCGGGCGAGGGCGACGGCGGCACGCTGCCGGCCGACTGCCCGATCTCGGTCAAGGAGGCGGTGATGCCGTGGAGCCGCTTCCGGGACGTGCACGGGCGCGGCGTGGACACCGTCCTCGGCCCGGAGATGCGCTCGACCGGCGAGGTGATGGGCATCGACCGGGTGTTCGGCACCGCCTACGCCAAGTCGCAGTCGGGCGCGTACGGCGCGTTGCCGACCAAGGGCCGGGTCTTCGTGTCGGTCGCCAACCGGGACAAGCGGAACCTGGTGTTCCCGGCCCGGGCACTGGTCGAGCTGGGCTTCGAGCTGCTGGCCACCGCGGGCACCGCGGAGGTGCTGCAGCGCGGCGGGATCCCGGCGACCGTGGTGCGCAAGCACAGCGAGGGCCCCGGCCCGGCCGGCGAGCGGACCATCGTGCAGCTGATCCACGACGGTGACGTCGATCTGATCATCAACACCCCGTACGGCACCGGCGGCCGCCTCGACGGCTACGAGATCCGCACCGCCGCCGTCTCCCGCGGCGTGCCGTGCCTGACCACCGTGCAGGCCATGGGCGCCGCCGTGCAGGGCATCGACGCCCTGGCCCGCGGCGAGGTCGGCGTGATGTCGCTGCAGGAGCACGCGGCGCTGATCAACTCCACCCGCAAGTAGCACCACCCGAGTGGGGGGCACCGGACCGCCGGCGCCCCCCACTCCCATGCGAGGAAGGCGCAACGTGTACAAGCTGCTCTTCAACCTGGTCTTCCGGAAGATGGACCCCGAGAAGGCCCACCACCTGGCCTTCTTCTGGATCCGGCTGGCCGCGTCCGTCCCCGGGCTGCGCCAGCTGGTGAGCCTGCTGCTGGCCCCGCGCGACCCGGCGCTGCGGACCCGCGCGCTCGGGCTCGACCTGCCCGGCCCGTTCGGCCTGGGCGCCGGCTTCGACAAGAACGCGATCGGCATCGACGGCCTGGCCATGCTCGGCTTCGACTACGTCGAGATCGGCACCGTCACCGGCGAGCCGCAGCCCGGCAACCCGGCGCCGCGGCTGTTCCGGCTGGTCGAGGACCGGGCGCTGATCAACCGGATGGGCTTCAACAACCAGGGCTCGGCCCGGATCGCCGCCCGGTTGGCGGCCCGGCCGCGGACCTCGCTGACCCCGGTGATCGGCGTCAACATCGGCAAGACCAAGGTGGTCGAGGAGGCCGACGCGGTCGCCGACTACGTCAAGAGCACCGAGCGGCTGGCCGGACACGCCGACTACCTGGTGGTCAACGTCAGCTCGCCGAACACTCCCGGACTGCGCAACCTGCAGGCCGTCTCGCACCTGCGCCCGCTGCTGACCGCCGTCCGCGAGGCCGCCGACCGGACCACCCGGCAGCACGTCCCGCTGCTGGTCAAGATCGCCCCCGACCTGGCCGACGAGGACGTCGACGCGGTCGCCGACCTGGCCCTGGAGCTGGGACTGGACGGCATCATCGCCACCAACACCACGATCGGCCGCGAGGGGCTGCGCGCCCCGGCCGCCCAGGTCGAGGCGATCGGGATGGGCGGGCTCTCCGGCGCGCCGCTCAAGGACCGCTCGCTGGAGGTGCTCAGGCGGCTGCGGAAGCGGACCCAGGGCCGGCTGGTACTGGTCTCGGTCGGCGGCATCGAGACCGCCGAGGACGCCTGGCAGCGCATCGTGGCCGGCGCCGACCTGGTGCAGGGCTACAGCGCCTTCATCTACGAGGGGCCGTTCTGGATGCGCCGGGTGCACCGGGGCCTGTCGGCGCGGCTGCGCCGCAGCGGGTTCCGCAGCCTCGCCGAGGCGGTCGGCAGCTCCGCCTGACCCGGGCTGACGGTTCGTCGGATATCGGGGGAAGTGACAGGTGGCGGGCGGATTTGGGAGAGTTCGGGTACCGCCCAGCCACCGCGCAGTCGAAAGGTGCCCCCGGATGGCCAACCCCCTGCAGCTGCGGGCCGAGGTGCTCGCCAACCACGTCGAGGGCGAGTACCGCCGTCTGGTGCTACGCGCGCCCGGTGTGCCGGAGCGGATCCGGCCCGGTCACTTCGCCACCCTGGCGGTCGGCGGCCCGAACTCCGCGCTCCTGCTGCGGCGCCCGTTCGCGATCCACCGGGCCGACCCGCGGGCCGGCACGGTGGAGCTGGTGGTCGCCGTGCGCGGCGCCGGCAGCGCCGAGCTGGCCGACAGCCGGCCGGGTGAGCTGCTGGACCTGATCGCCCCGCTCGGCACCCCGTTCCCGCTGCCGGAGGGGCCGGCCACCGCGCTGCTGGTGGCCGGTGGCTACGGCGCCGTACCGCTGCTCGCGCTCGGCGAGGCGGTGCTGCGGCGCGGTGGCCAGGTGGGCGTCATCCTCGGCGCCGCCCGGGCCGACCGGCTGTACGGCGTGGAGCAGGCCCGGGCGCTCACCCTGGACGTGCTGGTGCTCACCGAGGACGGCTCGCTGGGGATGACCGGCCGGGTCACCGACCCGCTGGCCCAGGCGATCCGGGCGATCGACGCGACCGTGGTCTACGGCTGCGGCCCGATGCCGATGCTGCGCGAGCTCAGCCGGATCGCACTCGACGCCGGGGTGCGCTGCCAGGTCGCGGTGGAGGAGGCGATGGCCTGCGGCACCGGCATCTGCATGACCTGCGTGCTGCCGGTGGTCGGCGAGGACGGGGTGAGCCGCTTCGTCCGCTCGTGCACCGAGGGGCCGGTCTTCGACGGTGGCCGGGTGCGTTGGGACGACCGGGGCCGGGTGCCCGACGACCTGGAGGGGGCCGCCGCGATGGGAGGAGCGGGCCGATGACCACCGAGGCGCTCCGGCCGCAGGACGTCGATCTCAGCGCCCCGCTGGGCTCGCTGACCCTGCCCAACCCGTTGACCACCGCCTCCGGCTGCGCGGGCTACGGGCGGGAGCTGGCGCGGTTCGTGCCGCTGGACGAGCTGGGCACGGTCACCACCAAGACGATCATGCTCCACCCGCGGTCCGGCCTGGCCACCCCGCGGATGGCCGAGACCCCTTCCGGGATGCTCAACGCGATCGGCCTTCAGGGCTCCGGCATCGACGCCTTCGTCCGCACCGAGCTGCCCTGGCTGGCCGAGCGCGGCGCCCGGGTGCTGGTCTCGATCGCGGGGGAGCGGCTGGAGGATTACACCGCGGTCGCCGAGCGGCTGAACGGGCGGCCGGGAGTGGTCGGGCTGGAGCTCAACATCTCCTGCCCCAACACCGCCGACCGCGGCCTGCTCTTCGCCGCCAATCCCGCGACCTCGTACGACGTGGTCCGGGCGGTGCGCCGGGTGGCCGACCCGGACCTGCCGGTCTACGCCAAGCTCTCGCCCGACGTCGGCTCGATCACCGAGATCGCGGCGGCCTGCGTGCAGGCCGGGGCGGACGGGCTGTCGATGGTCAACGCCCCGCTCGGGATGGCGATCGACCCGGCCACCCTGCGTCCGGCGCTGGCCGGCGGCACCGGCGGGCTCTCCGGCCCGGCGGTGCGCCCGATCGCGGTCCGCTGCGTCTACCAGGTGCACGCGGCGATGCTGGCCGGGCGGATCCCGCAGGTGCCGATCCTCGGCATGGGCGGCGTCCGGACCGGCCGGGACGCCCTGGAACTCACCCTGGCCGGGGCCGGCGGAGTGGCGGTCGGCACCGCGCTCTTCCACGATCCCGCGGCTCCGTCGCGGATCCTCACCGAACTGCGCGCCGAACTCGCGGCCCGCGGCTTCGCCAAGTACACCGACGCGGTGGGGTTCGCCCACCGCCCGCTCTGAGACGGAAAGGCCCTCATGACGACCACCTTCGGTTCCCGGCTGCGCCACGCGATGGACAGCCGCGGCCAGCTCTGCGTCGGCATCGACCCGCACGCCGCCCTGCTCGCCGCCTGGGGGCTGGGCGACGACCTGGCGGGCCTGGAGACCTTCAGCCGGACCGTGGTCGAGGCACTGGCCGACCGGGTCGCCGTGCTGAAGCCGCAGGCCGCGTTCTTCGAGCGGTTCGGCAGCAGGGGCGTCGCGGTGCTGGAGCGGACCGTGGCGGACGCCCGGGCGGCCGGGGCGCTGGTGATCATGGACGCCAAGCGCGGCGACATCGGCTCCACCATGGCCGCCTACGCGGAGGCCTTCCTGGCGCCGGACAGCCCGCTCTTCTCCGACGCCCTGACGGTCAGCCCCTACCTCGGCTTCGGTTCGCTGCAGCCGGCCGTGGACCTGGCCCGGTCCAGCGGCTGCGGGCTCTTCACGCTGGCCCTGACCTCCAACCCGGAGGGCTTCGAGGTGCAGCGGGCGACCGGCCCGGACGGGGTGAGCGTCGCGCAGGGCGTGCTGCGCCGGCTGGCGGCGGAGAACGCGGGTGCCGAGCCGCTCGGTTCGTTCGGCGCGGTGGTCGGCGCGACGCTGGCCGACGCGGGGGTGGACCTGACGATCAACGGGCCGCTGCTGGCCCCGGGGATCGGCGCCCAGGGCGCGACGATGGCCGATCTGCCCCGGGTCTTCGGCGCCGCGGTGCGCGACGTGGTGCCCAGCGTCAGCCGGGACGTGCTGCGGCACGGCCCCTCGGTCACCGCGCTGCGGGAGGCCGCACAGACCTTCGTCGACGATGTGAGGGCCGTCACATCGGCTTGACGAACGCCGCCCAAACCGGGCCGTTTTCTCCCGAAAAGTCCTGGCCTACCTGTGCTGACCAGGACTTTTCGGCTTCTTTTCCTGACGTGGGCGCGCAATCCGGGTAGTGTCCGGCGGTAGGGGCTCTCAGCAGTGCGTTTCCCGTTGCTCTCGCAGGTCAGAGCGGCTAGGTTCCACTGCGGCCGAAACCAGACCGGCGACGGTGGGCCCCTGGCACGACCAATGTCCTAGCACTTCAACTCCTTCCAGACCCTGAGGTGAACGGCGTGGCTCTTCCGCCCCTTACCCCTGAACAGCGCTCCGCCGCGCTGGCCAAGGCCGCCGAGGCTCGCCGGGAGCGCGCCGAGGTGAAGAACCGGCTCAAGCACTCGAACGCGTCCCTGCACGAGGTGATCAAGGCCGGCAAGTCCGAGAACGAGGTCATCGGCAAGATGAAGGTCTCCGCGCTGCTGGAGAGCCTGCCGGGTGTCGGCAAGGTTCGGGCCAAGCAGATCATGGAGCGCCTCGGGATCAGCGAGAGCCGCCGGGTGCGCGGCCTCGGCAGCAACCAGATCGCGTCGCTGGAGCGGGAGTTCGGCAGCACCGCGTCCTGACGCGGCCCCGGTGGTGCCGGGTCCGTCCAGGATCCGGGATAATCGGTGCATGAGTGAACGTCCGCGGCTGACCGTGCTCTCCGGCCCTTCGGGGGTCGGCAAGAGCACGGTCGTCGCCCATATGAGGCAGCAGCACCCCGAGGTCTGGCTCTCGGTGTCGGTGACCACCCGGCACCCGAGGCCGGGCGAGAAGGACGGGGTCCAGTACCACTTCGTCGACAACGACGAGTTCGACAAGCTGATCGCCAACGGTGAACTGCTGGAGTGGGCGGTCTTCGCCGGCAACCGGTACGGCACCCCGCGGTCCGCCGTGGAGCAGAAGCTGGAGCGGGGCGAGCCGGTCCTGCTGGAGATCGATCTGCAGGGCGCCCGCCAGGTGCGCGAGTCGATGCCCGAGGCGCAGCTGGTCTTCCTGGCGCCGCCGAGCTGGGACGAGCTGGTCCGCCGGCTCACCGGCCGGGGCACCGAGCCGCAGGACGTCATCGACGAGCGGTTGGCGGCGGCCCGGGTCGAGCTGGCCGCCGAGCCGGAGTTCGACAGCACCCTGGTGAACACCTCGGTCGAGCAGGTGGCGACCGAACTGCTAGCCTTGCTCGGTGTAGCCTGATGTGATCTTTGCGATCACATCAGATTCTTTCTTTTCCACCCTTTCGGAAGGTTTTCGCGTGTCCTCTTCCATGACCGCGCCCGAGGGCATCATCAACCCGCCGATCGACGAGCTGCTTGAGGCCACGGACTCCAAGTACAGCCTGGTGATCTACGCCGCCAAGCGCGCCCGTCAGATCAACGCGTACTACTCGCAGCTGGGCGAGGGTCTCCTGGAGTACGTCGGCCCGCTGGTCGACACCCACGTGCACGAGAAGCCGCTGTCGATCGCGCTGCGCGAGATCAACGCCGGCATGCTCACCGCCGAGGCTGTCGACGCGGCCTGAGGTCTCATCGCAGGGCCCGCCGGACCACCGTCCGGCGGGCCCTGCGGCGTTCACACCGGAACTGTTCCCTTGGTCACGGTGCGCGACCGATCTGAGTGATCGTAGGCTGAACGCGAATCCCAGCGGAGGAGTGAGCGAGCCCCATGAACCAACCCCGTGTCGTCCTCGGAGTGAGCGGCGGGATCGCCGCCTACAAGGCGTGTGAGTTGCTGCGCCGGTTCACCGAGTCCGGCCACCAGGTCACCGTGGTGCCCACCGCGGCGGCGCTGCACTTCGTCGGGGAGGCCACCTGGGCGGCGCTCTCCGGCCGACCGGCGGCCACCGAGACCTGGGAGCGGGTGCACGAGGTCCCGCACGTGCGGATCGGGCAGCAGGCCGAGCTGGTGGTGGTCGCGCCCGCCACCGCCGACCTGCTGGCCAAGGCCGCCCACGGGCTGGCCGACGACCTGCTCACCAACACGTTGCTGACCGCCCGCTGTCCGGTGGTCTTCGCGCCCGCGATGCACACCGAGATGTGGGAGCACCCGGCCACCCAGGAGAACGTCGCCACCCTGCGGCGGCGTGGCGCGATCGTGCTGGAGCCGGCGGTGGGCCGGCTCACCGGCGTGGACACCGGCAAGGGCCGGCTGCCCGACCCGGAGGCCATCTTCGAGGCCTGTCGTCGGGTGCTGGCCCGCGGTGCCCTCGCCGCCGACCTGGCCGGCCGGCACGTGGTGGTCTCGGCCGGCGGCACCCGGGAGCCGCTGGACCCGGTGCGCTTCCTGGGCAACCGCTCGTCCGGCAAGCAGGGTTACGCGCTGGCCGTCACCGCCGCCGCGCGCGGCGCCCGGGTCACCCTGCTGGCCGCCAACACCGAGCTGCCCGACCCGGCCGGGGTCGATGTGATCAGGGTCTCGACGGCGCTCGACCTGCGGGAGGCCGCGCTCAAGGCGGCCGCCGACGCGGACGTCGTGGTGATGGCTGCCGCGGTGGCCGATTTCCGGCCAGCCCAGTACGCCGCAGGCAAGATCAAGAAGGTCGAGGGGGTCGAACCGGCGCCGGTCGCCCTGGTCCGCAATCCCGACATCCTGGCCGAGCTCTCGGCGCACCGGGCGCGCCCTGACCAGCTGGTGGTGGGCTTCGCCGCGGAGACCGACCAGGTGCTCGCCAACGGCCGGGCCAAGCTCGTCCGCAAGGGCTGTGACCTGCTGGTCGTCAACGAGGTGGGAGCCGACAAGGCGTTCGGCGCCGACACCAACGAGGCGGTGCTGCTGGGCGCCGACGGCAGCGAGACGGCCGTACCCGAAGGGCCGAAGGAGGCGCTGGCCGACGTAGTCTGGGACGCCGTCGCCGCTCGACTGGCATGACCGTAGTTTGAGACGGTTCTGCTCGTCGGAGTGGAGGGAGTGTCGAACGCGTATAGCTGACCGTTACACTCCAGGAATCAAGTCTTTCCGGATGCCCCGGCCCGGCCGGGAGCGTTCAGTCAGCAGCCGCTGCAACCCCAGGGAGCGCTGTGTCTCGCCGCCTGTTCACCTCGGAGTCCGTCACCGAGGGACACCCCGACAAGATCGCTGACCAGATCAGCGACACCATCCTCGACGCCCTGCTCAAGGACGACCCGACCTCCCGGGTCGCCGTGGAGACGCTGATCACCACGGGCCTGGTCCACATCGCGGGCGAGGTGACCACCAAGGCCTACGCGCCGATCGCGCAGCTGGTGCGCGAGAAGATCCTGGAGATCGGGTACGACTCCTCGAAGAAGGGCTTCGACGGCGCGTCCTGCGGCGTGTCGGTGTCGATCGGCGCGCAGTCCCCGGACATCGCCCAGGGTGTCGACTTCGCGCACGAGGCCCGCGTCGAGGGCGACGACGACGACCTGGACAAGCAGGGCGCCGGCGACCAGGGCCTGATGTTCGGTTACGCGTGCGACGATACGCCCGAGCTGATGCCGCTGCCGATCACCCTGGCGCACCGGCTCTCCCGCCGGCTGTCGGAGGTCCGCAAGAACGGCACGATCCCCTACCTGCGCCCGGACGGCAAGACCCAGGTCACCATCGAGTACGACGGCGACCAGGCGGTCCGCCTGGACACTGTGGTGATCTCCTCGCAGCACGCGAGCGACATCGACCTGGACTCGCTGCTGGCCCCCGACATCCGCGAGTTCGTGGTGGAGCCCGAGCTCAAGCGGCTGGCCGAGGACGGCATCGAGCTGGAGATCGGTGACTACCGGCTGCTGGTCAACCCGACCGGCCGGTTCGAGGTCGGCGGCCCGATGGGTGACGCGGGTCTGACCGGTCGCAAGATCATCATCGACACCTACGGCGGCATGGCCCGCCACGGCGGCGGTGCCTTCTCCGGCAAGGACCCGTCCAAGGTGGACCGCTCGGCCGCCTACGCGATGCGCTGGGTCGCCAAGAACATCGTCGCCGCCGGCCTGGCCAAGCGGGCCGAGGTCCAGGTCGCCTACGCGATCGGCAAGGCCGAGCCGGTCGGCCTGTTCGTGGAGACCTTCGGCACCGAGACCGCGCCGGTGCTGGAGATCCAGAAGGCCGTCACCGAGGTCTTCGACCTGCGCCCGGCCGCGATCATCCGCGACCTGGACCTGCTCCGCCCGATCTACGCCCAGACCGCCGCCTACGGCCACTTCGGCCGCGAGCTGCCGGACTTCACCTGGGAGCGCACCGACCGCGCCGAGCAGCTGAAGGCCGCCGTCGCGAGCGCCTGATCCGCTGATCGACCGGGCGGCGGTCACCCCTGGTACGGGGTGGCCGCCGCCCGTGCGTGTCGGTGCGGTCTGGTACCACTGGATCCATGAGCAAGACCGGCCGCAGTGAAGGGAGCGCCTCGTCGCCGGCCGGGCCCGGGGGAGGGGACGGTCCGATGAGCGGAGAGCACGACGACGCTCCGGGCGGCCCGCCCGAGCAGCTGGCGCTGATCCGGGAGACGGTCCGCCGGGCCAAGCCGCGCACCTGGCGCGGTGCGCTGCCGGCCGCCGAGCTGCCGGTGGCCCGGGTGCTGGTGGACAAGGGGCTACTCCACCTGGACCAGTTCTTCGACTACGCGGTGCCCGCCACGATGGCCGAGGACGCCCAGCCCGGCTGCCGGGTCCGGGTGCGTTTCGGGGCGCGCGTGGTGGCCGGGCGGCGCGAGGGTGGTGAACTGCACGACGGTTTCATCGTCGAGCGCCTGGCGGCCAGCGACTACCCCGGCCCGCTCGCCCCGCTGGCCCAGGTGCTCTCGCCGGAGCGGGTGCTCACCCCGGCGCTGCTGCGGCTCAGCCGGACCATCGCCGACCGCTACGCCGGCACGCTGGCCGACGTGCTGCAGCTCGCGGTGCCACCGCGACACGCCAAGGCCGAGGCGGAGCCGTCACCCGACCCGCTGCCGCCACCGGCGCAGCCGGAGCCGGGCGGCTGGCGGCGCTACCCGCAGGGTCCGGAGTACCTGGCCGCGCTGGCCGCCGGCCACGCCCCGCGCGCGGTCTGGACGGCGCTGCCGGGCCCCGACTGGCCGCAGGAGATCGCCCGGGCGATGGCCGCCGCGCTCAGCGCCGGGCGTGGCGCGCTCGCCGTGCTGCCGGACGGGCGGGCGGTGGCCCGCGTCGACCGGGCGCTCGGCGAGCTGCTCGGCCCCGGGCGGCACACCGCGCTCAGCGCCGACCTGGGCCCCAAGGAGCGCTACCGCCGCTGGCTGACCGTCAGCCGTGGCTCGGTGCGGGCCGCGATCGGCACTCGGGCGGCGGTCTTCGCGCCGGTCCGCGACCTCGGCCTGCTGGTGGTCTGGTCGGACGGCGACAGCAGCCACAGCGATCCGCGCGCGCCGCACCCGCACGTGCGGGAGGTGGCGCTGCTGCGGGCCGCCGAGGAGGGCGCGGCGGTGCTGCTCGGCGGTCTGGCGATGACCGTCGAGGGCGCCCAGCTGCTGCGCACCGGCTGGGCCCGGCCGCTGGCCGCCGACCGCGCGACGGTCCGGGAGACCGCGCCGCGGGTGCGCACGGTGGGGGACGCCGACCAGGCGCGCGACGAGGCCGCGCAGACCGCCCGGTTGCCGTCGGTGGCCTGGCAGGTGGCTCGGGAGGCGCTGCGCGACGGCCCGGTGCTGGTCCAGGTGCCACGGCGGGGCTACGCGCCGAGGCTGGCCTGCGACCGTTGCCGCACCCCGGCCCGCTGCGCGCGCTGCGTCGGGCCGTTGGAGGCCACGGGCGCCGGGCAGGCGCTGCGCTGCGGCTGGTGCGGCCTGGAGGAGGCGGACTGGCACTGCGTGGAGTGCGGGTCGTTCCGGCTGCGGGCGCAGGTGGTGGGTGCCCGGCGGACGGCGGAGGAGCTGGGCAAGGCCTTTCCACAGGTGCCGGTGCGCACCTCGGGGCGGGACGCGGTGCTGGCCACCGTGCCGGGGGAGCCGGCGCTGGTGATCTCCACGCCCGGCGCCGAGCCGGTGGCGGAGGGCGGCTACGCGGCGGCGCTGCTGTTGGACGGCTGGGCGCTGCTGAACCGTCCCGACCTGCGGGCCGGCGAGGAGGCGCTGCGGCTCTGGCTGGCGGCGGCCTCGCTGGTCCGGCCGGCCGCTCAGGGTGGCGTGGTGGTGATCGTGGCCGAGCCGGGCGCACGGCCGGTGCAGGCGCTGGTCCGCTGGGACCCGGCCGGGCACGCCGGTCTGGAGCTGGACGAGCGGGCCCAGCTGCGGTTCCCGCCGGTCTCCCGGATGGCCTCGGTGACCGGGTCGCCGGGGGCGGTGGCCGACCTGCTGGCGCTGACCCGGCTGCCGGAGGGGACGGATCTGCTGGGGCCGGTCCCGCTCCCCGTACCCGGGGGGCGCGGTGAGGAACAGGAGCGCGCGCTGCTGCGCGTGCGCCCCGGGCAGGGCGGAGCGCTGGCGGCGGCGCTGAAGGCGGCGCAGATCGCCCGGGTGGCACTGCGGACCGCGGAGCCGGTCAAGGTGCGGATCGACCCGCCGGACATCGGCTGATCGGCCCTCGACATGCCGAGTGGGAAGTCGGCCAGGCCGACTTCCCACGTAGCAAAGCCTCGAGTGCTGGTCACCCCCGCAGCTGGACCCCCGGTCGGCTGGCCTGCCGGGCGGCCGGGACGGACCGGGCCAGCTGGCCCGCGGCCGGCTCCTCCAACGCGGCGGCGCCGGCCGGCTCCTCGTCCAGGCAGTCGTCGCGCGGCGCGGCGGGCGTCGGGACGGCGCCGGCCAGCGCGTTCCCGCCGGCCCCGAGCAGCTCGGTGGCCGAGCGCCGCATGCCGTAGCGGCGGTGCACCGCCTGCTTGGTGACCCCGAGGGCGGAGCCCACCGAGTCCCAGGAGAAGCCCAGTGCCCGGTCGAACTCGACCGCGGCGGCGACCAGGGTCTCCACGCTCTCGCGCAGCTCCTGGGCCAGCCGCACGGTCGGCGCCGGCGCCCGCCCGTAGACCACGAAGCCGCCGGAACTGCTCGGGCGCCGCGGGCGGTAGACGTTGCCCAACTGCGCGGTGAGGGTGCGCAGGGCGTCCACCTGGCGGCGGACCCGCTCGATGTCGCGCACCAGCATGTGCAGGCTCGCCCGTGCCCGGGTGTCGTGATTGATCTGCTCGGCCATCGTGCTCAGGCCACCTTCCGTGCAAGTGATGGGGGCCCCGCGCCGGCCCGGTGAAACTCGCGGTCAATCCCACTTGACCAACGCCGAAGCGGCCTCGGGGTCACGCGTCGGGTCGATCCGGGATCTGCCGGATCAGCGGTCGGCCGGGTCCGGCCACGGCATAGACTGACGCTTTGCCCCGCCCGACCCGCAGAGGAGCCCGCCACCGTGCCGATCAAACCGATCCGGATCTTCGGTGACCCGGTCCTGCGCGCCAAGGCGCAGCCGGTGACCACCTTCGACAAGGAGTTGCGCGGTCTGGTCAAGGATCTGACCGAGACCATGCTGGCGGCCCCCGGGGCCGGCCTGGCGGCTCCTCAACTCGGCGTCTCGCTCCGGGTGTTCACGTACCACGTGGACGGGGTGACCGGTCACCTGATCAACCCGGACCTGTCGCTCTCCGAGGAGGAGCAGGACGGCCCGGAGGGCTGCCTGTCACTGCCGGGGCTGCGCTTCGACACCAGGCGCGCCCACGGTGTGGTGGCGCGCGGGTTCAACGAGTACGGCGACCCGGTGACCGTCGAGGGCACCCAGCTGCTGGCCCGCTGCATCCAGCACGAGACGGACCACCTGGACGGGATCATCTTCATCGACCGACTGGACCGCGAGGCGCGCAAGGAGGCGCTGCGCGCGATCCGGGAGGCCGACTGGGGCGCCGAGCCGGCCCCCGTGGTGCGGATCTCCCCGCACAGTACCTTCGGTGTGATCCGCTGAGCGGTCCACCCCGTTCATCCCGACATCCACTCCCCTCCGCCAGCTGCTGAAAGGTCCTGACCCTTGCGTCTCGTCTTCGCCGGAACCCCCGAGGTCGCCGTCCCCGCGCTGGAGGCGTTGCTTGCCTCCGACCGGCACGAGGTGGTCGCCGTGGTGACCCGCCCCGACGCGCCGGCCGGCCGCGGCCGCCGGCTGGTGGCCAGCCCGGTCGGCCGGCGGGCGGCGGAGGCCGGGATCGAGGTCCTCAAGCCCGCGAAGCCGAGCGAGCCCGAGTTCCTGGCCCGGCTGGCCGAGCTGGCCCCGGACTGCTGCCCGGTGGTCGCGTACGGCGCGCTGCTGCGTGAGCCGGCCCTGGAGATCCCCCGGCACGGCTGGGTCAACCTGCACTTCTCGTTGCTGCCGGCCTGGCGCGGCGCGGCACCCGTCCAGCACGCGGTGCTGGCCGGCGACGAGGTGACCGGTGCCTCGACCTTCCTGATCGAGCGCGGCCTGGACTCCGGCCCGGTCTTCGGGATCATCACCGAGGACATCCACCCCACCGACACCAGCGGCGAGCTGCTCGACCGGCTGGCCCGGGCCGGCGCGCGGCTGCTCGGCGCGACCATGGACGGCATCGAGGACGGCACCCTGAAGGCCGTCCCGCAGCCCGCCGAGGGGGTCACCCTGGCGCCCAAGATCACCGTCGAGGACGCCAGGGTCGAGTGGGCCCACCCCGCGCTGCGGATCGACCGCCTGGTGCGCGGCTGCGCCCCGGCGCCGGGCGCCTGGACCACCTTCCGCGGCGAGCGCCTCAAGCTCTCCGGCCCGGTCCGGCTGCTGACCGACCGTACCGAGCTGGCCCCCGGCGAGCTGGCGGTGGAGAAGAACAGCGTGCGGGCCGGCACCGGCAGCCACGAGATCGAGCTGGGCGAGGTCCAGCCGCAGGGCAAGAAGCCGATGCGCGCGGCAGACTGGGCGCGAGGCGTCCGGATCGAGAGCGGTGAGCGGCTCGGCGCCTGAACTCCCAGTCCGTCCTCCTTTCCCGCAGTTTCCGCAGCACCTTGAGGTAAGTCCCGTGAGCACCCCCAGCGCCTCGCGCACCCCGCGTCCGAAGGGCGCGCCGCGCCCGCACCGCCGTCCGAAGCAGGACCCGGCCCGGATCGTCGCGTTCCGCGCCCTGCGCGCCGTCGACGAGCGCGACGCCTACGCCAACCTGATCCTGCCCTCGCTGCTGCGGGAGGCCGAGCAGAAGCAGAAGCTGGACCGGCGGGACGCCGCGCTCGCCACCGAGCTGGTCTACGGCACGCTGCGGATGCAGGGCAGCTACGACGCGATCATCGCCGCCTGCATCGACCGGCCGCTGCGCGAGGTGGACCCGCCGGTGCTGGACGTCCTCTCGCTCGGTGCCCACCAGCTGCTGGCCACCCGGATCCCTTCGCACGCCGCCGTCTCGGCCACCGTCGAACTGGCCCGGGTGGTGCTCGGCGACGGCCGGGCCAAGTTCGTCAACGCGGTGCTGCGCCGGATCAGCGCCCAGGACCTGGACAGCTGGATCGCCCAGGTCGCCCCGCGGTACGAGGAGGACGCCGAGGACCACCTGGCGGTCGTCCACTCGCACCCGCGCTGGGTGGTCGCCTCGCTCTGGGACGCGCTCGGCCGCTGGCAGCCGGACGCCTCCGGGCGCAGCGCCGTCGAGGAGCTGCTGCGGGCCGACAACGAGCGCCCGGAGGTGACCCTGGTGGCCCGGCCCGGCCGGATCGCCACCGCCGACCTCGCCGCCGCGCTGCCGGACAGCTCGCCCGGCCGCTGGTCCCCGTACGCGGTGCGGCTCGCCGAGGGCGGCGACCCGGGTGAGCTGGCCGCGGTCAAGGAGAACCGGGCCGGCGTGCAGGACGAGGGAAGCCAGCTGGTCGCCGTCGCGCTGGCCAACGCGCCGCTGGACGGGCCGGACCGGCTCTGGCTGGACGGCTGCGCGGGCCCCGGTGGCAAGGCCGCGCTGCTCGGCGCGCTGGCCGCCGAGCGGGGCGCCGCGCTGGTGGCGTCCGAGAAGCAGCCGCACCGGGCCCGCTTGGTGGCCCGGGCGCTGGACGGCAACCCCGGCCCGTACACCGTGATCGCCGCGGACGGCACCAAGCCCGCCTGGCGGCCCGGGAGCTTCGACCGGGTGCTGATGGACGTGCCCTGCTCCGGCCTCGGCGCGCTGCGCCGCCGCCCGGAGGCCCGCTGGCGCCGCCGGCCCGAGGACGTCGCCGGCTTCGGCCCGCTCCAGCGTGACCTGCTGCGCTCGGCTCTCGCGGCGGTCCGGGTCGGTGGGGTGGTCGGGTACGCCACCTGCTCCCCGCACCTGGCCGAGACCCGCGCGGTGGTCGAGGACGTCCTGCGCGGTGCGCCGGAGGTCGAGTGGATCGACGCCCGGCCACTGCTGCCCGGCGTTCCCGCGCTCGGTGCCGGCCCGGACATCCAGCTCTGGCCGCACCTGCACGGCACGGACGCGATGTACCTCGCGCTGCTGCGCCGTACCGCCTGAGCCTGGGAGGGCCCCTAGAAAACTAGGGCTTGTCAGACAAGCCCTAGTCGACCGGGGTGAGCATCGCGGTCAGGATGCGGCCCAGCGAGCGGGCGAAGAGCTGGTCGAGGTCCGCCGGCGCCGCGCGGCCGGCCAGATTGGCGGCCAGGTGCGGGTACTGGCCGGTGAGAGCGGCCCGGCCCAGGTACTCGGCCAGTTCGCGCTGCGCCTGCAAGCGGTCCTGGCCGGGGGAGACGCCGCCGTGCTCCCACTCGGCGAACTGGCAGACGAAGCCGCTGAACAGCGCCATCGCCTCCAGCTTGGCGCTGCCGTCGAGCTCCGTGGGGGCCAGCACGGCGAGGAAGTGGTCGAGGAAGCGCAGCCCGTTGGGGCCCAGGGTGGGCCGGGTGATGACCAGTGAGACCGCCCAGCGGTGCCGGCGCAGGATGCCCAACTGCTGGTGGGCGAGGGCCGTGAGGTCGGCCCGGACGTCCCCGGAGGGTTCGGCGGGCAGTTGGTACTCGGCGACCACCGAGTCCAGCATGAGGTCGAAGAGCTGCTCCTTCTTCGGCACGTAGTTGTAGAGCGACATCGTCCCGGCGCCGAGCCGGGCGGCGATCCGGCGCATGGTGACCGCCTCCAGACCCTCGACGTCGGCCAGCGCCACCGCCGCGGCGGCGATCGAGGCGCGGCTGTGGGCCGGGCGCGGCCCGCGACCGGTGCGTTCGGGGCGCAGCCAGATCAGTTCGGGCGAGCCGCCACCGGCCGGCGGGGGAGCGGCAGCGGTCCGGCGGGCGGCCGGCTTGCGGGCGGAAGAGTCACTGGACGGCACGAGAAGATCACCTCAGTTCCCATCCTAGTGACGTACGGCGTACGTAGTACTAGCATGGCCTTGCCGCTCTTCTACGTACGATGTACCCAGAGAATCGGGGGTTCTCATGTCGCGAACACAACTCGCCATCGCTGCCGAGGGGTTGGGCAAGACCTACGGCAGGTCCCGAGCGCTGGACGGCCTGGACCTGGCCGTCCCGGCCGGGACGGTGTACGGGCTGCTCGGTCCGAACGGTGCCGGCAAGACGACGGCCGTCCGGGTGCTGGCCACGCTCGCCGCGCCGGACACCGGATGGGCCAGGGTGGCCGGCCACGACGTGGTCCGGGAGCCCGACCTGGTCCGGCGCAGCATCGGCCTGGCCGGACAGCACGCGGCGGTGGACGAGGGCCTCACCGGCCGCGAGAACCTGCACCTGGTCGGCCGCTTCCATCAGCTCGGCGCCCGCGAGGCCCGCCGCCGCGCCGCCGAGCTGCTGGAGCGCTTCGACCTCGCGGGCGCGGCCGACCGCCTGGTGCGCGGCTACTCCGGCGGGATGCGGCGCCGGTTGGACCTGGTCGCCTGTCTGGTCACCCGGCCGCCGGTGCTCTTCCTGGACGAGCCGACCACCGGCCTCGACCCCCGCAGTCGCTCCGAAATCTGGTCGGCGGTAAGGGAGTTGACCGGCGATGGCACCACCGTGCTGCTCACCACCCAGTACCTGGACGAGGCCGACCGGCTCGCCGACACCGTGCTGGTGCTCGGCCGCGGCCGGGCCGTCGCCGAGGGGCCGCCGGAGCGGCTCAAGGAGTCGATCGGCTCGCGAGTCGAGGTCACCGTCCAGCAGAGCGCCGAACTTCCCGGCGCCGTCGCGGTGTTGGCGGAACTGACCGGCGGCACCCCGGAGGCCGACCCGGATCGGCGGCTGGTCACCGTGGTCTCCCGGCCCGGCCGCGCGGTCGCCCTGCCGCAGCTGGTAAGGGAGTTGGACGCGGCCGGCGTGCAGGCCGAGGATGTGGCGCTGCGCCCGCCGACCCTGGACGATGTCTTCCTCATCCTCACCAGCCAAACGGTGGACGGGAGTTCGGAGCGCGTCGGCACCACCGGACGGAGTGCTGCCTGATGGCCGCGCTCACCGCTGCTCCCGGCCGGCTGGGCCGCCTTCGGCGGGACGCCACCACCTCCGCCCTCCGGGTGCTGCTGCACTACCGGCACTCGCCCGGCTTGGTGGCCGTCTCGCTGGCGGTCCCGGTGGTGATGGTGGTGGTCTTCGGCTACGTCTTCGGCAGTGCCATGCGGGTGCCCGGCGGTGGTGGCTACCGGGAGTTCCTGATGCCGGGCCTGTTCGCGATGGTCGCGGTCAACGGCCTGACCCCCACCATGGTGGGTGCGGCCCGGGACCTCGACCGCGGCGCCGCCGACCGGATCCGCTCGATGCCGGTCTCCCGGACCGGCGTCCTGCTCGGCACCGCGCTGGCCGACCTGGTGGTCGGTGTCGTGGTGCTGCTGCCGCTGGTCGGGGTCGGGCTGCTGGCCGGCTGGCGAATCCACCACGGGCTGCCCGACGCGCTGGTCGCCTTCGGCTTGCTGGTGCTCTTCCGGTTCGTGATGACCTGGCTGGGGACCTGCCTGGGACTGGCCGCCGGTCGGGAGGAGCTGGCGGGCCAACTCGCCGTCCTCACCTTCCCGGTGGCGATGGTCACCAACGTCTTCGTGCCGACCGGCGGGATGCCGGCCTGGCTGCGGCTGGTCGCCGGGTGGAACCCGGTCAGCACGGTGGTCGCGGCCCTTCGGGAGCTGTTCGGCAACCCGGCAGCGGGCGGGTCGACCTGGCCGCTGCACCACCCGGTGCCGGCCACCCTCGGCTGGGCGGTGCTGCTGCTGGCCGTCTGCGCCCCGCTCGCGGTTCGCTCGTACGGCGCACACGGACGCTAGTCCACCCATTGCCGAAGGTAGTTGATGGCAGGTCAGGCTGGACAAAAGGGCCGGTGCGGGCGGAGGGTGATGCCTTATGGAGTTCACCCACCTCGGCCGCACCGGCCTCCGCGTCTCCCGCTTCTGCCTGGGCACGATGAACTTCGGCCCGCACACGTCCGAGGACGACGCGCACCAGATCATGGACACCGCACACGAGCAGGGCATCAACTTCTTCGACACCGCCAACGTCTACGGCTGGGGCGAGAACAAGGGCCGCACCGAGGAGATCCTCGGCAGCTGGTTCGCCGGTGGTGGCGGCCGCCGCGAGCGGACCGTGCTGGCCACCAAGGTCTTCGCCGCGATGGGCGAGTGGCCCAACGAGAGCGGGCTCTCCGCACTCAACATCCGCCGCGCGGTGGAGGCCAGCCTGCGCCGACTGCGGACCGACCACATCGACCTCTACCAGATGCACCACGTCGACCGGGCCACGCCGTGGGAGGAGATCTGGCAGGCGATGGAGGTGCTGGTCGCCCAGGGCAAGATCCTCTACGTCGGGTCCAGCAACTTCGCCGGCTGGCACCTCGCGCAGGCCCAGGAGACGGCCAGGGCGCGCAACTTCCTCGGCCTGGTGAGCGAGCAGTCGCTCTACAACCTGCTGGTGCGGGACGTGGAGCTGGAGGTGCTACCGGCCGCCGAGCACTACGGCCTCGGCGTGATCCCGTGGTCCCCGCTGCACGGCGGGCTGCTCGGCGGGGTGCTGCGCAAGGAGCGCGAGGGCGTCCGCCGGGTCACCGGCCGGTCGGCCGAGGCACTGGAGGGCAAGCGCGAGCAGCTCCAGGCGTACGAGGACTTCGCCGCCGAACTCGGTCACGAGCCGGCCGACATCGCGCTGGCCTGGCTGCTCACCCGGCCCGTGGTGACCGCGCCGATCGTCGGGCCGCGCACCCTGGAGCAGCTGCACGGGGCGCTGCGGGCGCTGGACGTGGAGCTGGACCAGAAGGCGCTGGACCGGCTGGACGAGATCTTCCCCGGCCACCGGCCCGCGCCGGAGGACTACGCCTGGTGAGCACGGGGTCCGTGGGCGGGCGTTCGTGAGCGGGCGTTCGTGAGTACGTGAGTGGCCGAGCCGTGCGTCTGGCGGCCCGGCCGGTGGGGCCGCCACCGGCCGGGCCGCCCGGCGATGCGGGGGCGGCACACCGACACCGATGACGTCGAGGAAGGAGCGCGACCGGGAGATGGACGTTCGAGGGACAGGTGTCGTGCACGCCGACCCGCGGCTGGCCGCCGTCTACCAGGCCGGCAACGGGATACCCGCCGAGTCACTGCGCGGCTGGGCCGAGCTGATCGCCGGCTACGCCCCGGCCGGGGCGACCGCGGTGCTGGAGGTCGGTGCCGGAACGGGCGTGTTCTGCGCCGCGCTGGCCCGCGCGCTGCCCGCCGCGCAGGTGGTCGGGGTCGACCCCGCGGCGCCCATGCTGGAGCAGGCCGAGCGGCTCCACGCTCACCCTCGGGTGCGCTACCTGCCGGCCCGCGCGGAGGCACTGCCACTGCCGGCCGAGGGCTTCGACCTCGCGCTGCTCTCCCGGGTGGTGCACCACCTGTCGGACCGGCCGGCCGCCGCGCGGGAGCTGGTCCGGGTACTGCGGCCCGGTGGCCGGCTGGTGATCCGCACGACCTTCCGTGAGCGGCTGGACGCGCCGGTCTACGATTACTGGCCGCGGCTGCGGGAGACCGACGCCGCGCGCTTCCCCTCCGAGGGCGAGGTGCTGGACGACTTCACGGCCGCCGGCCTCGCGGTCCACCGGATCTGCTCGTACCGCGCGCCGGTCGCCCGCGGCCTCGGGGAGTTCCGGGACCGGCTGGCCCTGCGGGCGGAGTCCAAGTTCGACGCGCTGAGCCCCGCCGAGTTCGCCGCCGGCCTGGACCGGCTCACCGCGGCTGCCCGGGCCCAGCGACCGCCGCGGCCGGTCGAGGAGCGCTACGACCTGGTGGTGCTGGAACGCCCGGCCCGGCGCGGAGGCCGACCGCCGCTCGGGAGATGATGGGGGCCGGGGCGACCGCGGTGGTGGCCCGAGCCAAGTGGTGAAGGTATTCGGAAATGGCACAGATCAACCCCAGCATGCTCTCCGCGGACTTCGCCCGCCTCGCCGAGGAGGCCGAGGCGGTGCGTGGGGCCGACTGGCTGCACGTGGACGTCATGGACAACCACTTCGTGCCCAACCTCACCCTCGGCGTCCCGGTCGTGGAGGCGCTGGCCCGGGCCACCGACATCCCGCTGGACTGCCACCTGATGATCGAGCAGCCGGACCGCTGGGCGCCGCAGTACGTCGAGGCGGGGGCCGGTTCGGTCACCTTCCACGCGGAGGCCGCCGCGGCGCCGGTGCGCCTCGCACGGGAGATCCGCGCCAAGGGCGCCCGCGCCTCGATGGCGCTCAAGCCCGCCACGCCGATCGAGCCGTACGAGGACCTGCTCTCCGAGCTGGACATGATCCTGATCATGACGGTCGAGCCGGGCTTCGGCGGCCAGGCGTTCCTGGACATCATGTTGCCCAAGATCCGCCGCACCCGGGAGCTGATCGCCAAGCACGGCCTGGAGCTCTGGCTGCAGGTCGACGGCGGGGTCTCGGCCGCCACCATCGAGCGCTGCGCCGAGGCGGGCGCCGACGTCTTCGTGGCAGGCTCGGCGGTGTACGGCGCCGCGGACCCGGCCGAGGCGGTCCGCTCGCTGCGCGCCAGCGCCGAGGCGGCCACCGCGAAGGCACCCTGGGCCTGCACGCACTGAGCCGTGGGCGGTCCAACACCGCCGCGGGTGGCTCAGCACCGTGCTGGGTACCGTGACGATCATGAGCAACCTTGACCTCAAGCCCGTCGCGACCTTCTGCGGCGGCGACGCCAGCACCGGCCCGGTCCGCGAACTGCTGACCGGGCGCACGGTGCGGCTCGGCGAGAGCACCCAGGTCCGCCGGCTGCTGCCCAACCTCGGCCGGCGGATGGTCGGCGCCTGGTGCTTCGTCGACCACTACGGCCCGGACGACATCGCCGACGAGCCGGGCATGCAGGTCCCGCCGCACCCGCACATGGGCCTGCAAACCGTCAGCTGGCTGCACGAAGGCGAGGTGCTGCACCGCGACAGCCTGGGCAGCCTGCAGACCGTCCGCCCGCGCGAACTCGGCCTGATGACCTCGGGCCGGGCCATCTCGCACTCCGAGGAGTCCCCGCGCGAGCACGCCCGGCTGCTGCACGGCGCCCAGCTCTGGGTCGCCCTGCCGGACGCCCACCGGCACACCGCCCCCACCTTCGAGCACCACCCCGTCCTCCCCGAGGTCACCGCTGCCGGCCTGCACGGCACGGTGATCCTCGGCGAACTGGACGGCGCCAGCTCTCCCGGCACCACGCACACCCCACTCGTCGGCGTGGACCTCACCCTCACCGAGGGCAGCACGACCGCACTCCCCGTCGAGCCCGCCTTCGAGTACGCGGCCCTCGCCATGACCGGCTCCATCGAGGTCGACGGCGTCCGGGTGGAGCCCGGCTCGCTCCTCTACCTCGGCTGCGGCCGCCGCGACCTGCCCCTGCACGCCCGCACCGATGGCTCCCTGCTCCTCCTCGGCGGTGAACCGTTCGAGGAACGGATCGTCATGTGGTGGAACTTCATCGCCCGGACCGATGAGGATATCAGGCAGGCGCGCGAGGACTGGATGACCGGTGCACGCTTCGGCGCGGTGCACGGCTACGAAGGTGACCGGCTGGCTGCTCCCGAGCTGCCCCAACTGCCCCTGAAGCCACGGGGAAGGATGCGCTGAGCTGGGACTATGCGCCCATGTAGTGGCGCGCTGAGTGGCGGCCGTCGACCGCGTTGAACTTCGGCCCGGAGTTGCCGTTGCGGAAGTACGCTGCCCATCCCCGAAGGACGGGGTTGAGGTCGGCCACCACGGCAGCCACCGGCCGTTCGGTCCGGGACCGGGAAGTCGCCGCGCGGATCTTGTCCCGCAGCACCCCCAACGCCCGCGCCGAGGGCCAGCGTTGCAGGTAGAACCTGCCCCGCCACTTCCACGACTCCACCTTCCGGTGATGGAACCGTCGGGTAGCCGGGGCCCATTGCTGGACCCCGGCCCCCTCAGAACCGGGCGTGCCCGCTTTCCAGGCACCACGGCTCAAGCAAGCCCCGAGGACGACGAGGTTTCCGCGTCGGCGTCATGGCTGGTGCACCGTCTTTCCGGCAAGGATCTGCCGTCGGCAGTGCGCGTGGAGGAGGCGGTAGAAGGTCCGGTCCTGGCCGTCGGCCTGTTCGACGATGTGCTGTTTGGCCAGCACCCGCCGGACGGTCATGAACCACTGTTCCCACTCGTGTGCTTCCCCTCGTAGCGTGGAGTCGTGACCCGATAAGGAGTTGAGGGTGGGGAAGCGACGTACGTACGACGCCGAGTTCCGGGATGGGGCCGT
>NZ_JBVHLF010000006.1:182834-190567 GCF_055559155.1 Kitasatospora sp. NPDC024654 | reverse complement strand
GGGCCGTCCACCTACCCAGACACACCGCAACGGCGCCAACGGCCAGCACAGAGATCAACTGACCAGCCGTCGGCCACTACCTGCGGATTCGGGTCAGAACCAGGCCGGAACGGCAATCGGCCCGATACCGCGCGTCGCGGTATCGGGCCGATTGTCACAGCCGCCCCTCAGGTCACCAATTGGACCAGGGAATGTTCCAGCCGCTCAGGCCGTTGCCCGGATCCACCTGCGGACCCGTGGAGTTCTTGACGATCACCACATCGCCCACCATCGATTCGGCGTACATCTTTCCGGCCGGCGAACTGGGGCTGCCCCCCTCGACGTCCTGCAGGCCGATGCAGCCGTGGCTGACGTTCTCGTGGCCGTAGGCGCCGGCCGCCCAGTAGTTGCCGTGCACGTAGGTGCCGGAGTCGGTCAGCCGCATCGAGTGCGGGACCATCTCGTCGTACGAGGCGCCGCCCAGGCCGGGGACCGTGGAGGACTTCATCTCCACCGTCCCCTCCATGCGCTCGATCACCATGGTGCCGTTGTAGGTGGCCCAGTTGGCGGGGTCGGAGGCACCGGTGGTGACCGGGATCACCTGGGTCTGCGAACCGTTGGTGACCACCGTCATGGTGTGTGCCGCCGCGTCGACGGTGCTGATCTGCGAGCGCCCGATGGTGAAGGTCTCGTCGCGGTCCGAGCCGCCGTAGACGCCCGGGGAGATCTCCACGCTCTTCAGCCGGATGTGCACGGTGACCTGGGTCCCCGGCGTCCAGAAGTTCTGCGGCCGCAGCTCGTACCAGTTGTCCTCGTTGAACCAGTGGCCCTTGACCTGGGTGCCGTCCGAGGCGGTGACGGTGATCGCCTGGGCGACGGCGTCCTTGTTGGTGACCCGCTGGCCGAACTCCAGCTGGATGATCATGCCGACCCCGTAGGTGGAGCCGGTGGTGATGTTGTCCTCGCTGTGCGCGGTCTTGGTCGGGGTCAGCGTGGTGAAGCTGCTGGTGGTGGTGGAGGTGACCCCCTTGGCGTCCACCGCCTGCGCGCTCACCTGGTAGGTGTCGCTGACCGAGAGGTCGCCGGCCGGGGTCCAGCTGGAACCGTCCGGCGAGAGGGTGCCGTTCACGGTCGAGCCGTCACTGCCCTTGACCGTCACCCCGGTGAGCTTGCCGCTCGCCACGCTGACCTTCAGCGCCCCGCTCGGCGCCACGTTCTGCGTACCGTTCTTCGGCTCGATGTCGACCACCGCGGCGGAGGTCTTCGCCGCCGCCTGAGCCGCCGTACCGCCCCCACTGCCCCCGGCCGAGCTGCCGCCGCTGTGGCCGCCCCCGCCGCTGCACGCCGCGAGCAACAGCGCGCCGCTGAGCGCCCCCACCGCGCGTATCCACTTCGTCGCCATTCGACGT
The DNA here is from genome assembly GCF_055559155.1 of Kitasatospora sp. NPDC024654. Taxonomy (NCBI): domain Bacteria; kingdom Bacillati; phylum Actinomycetota; class Actinomycetes; order Kitasatosporales; family Streptomycetaceae; genus Kitasatospora; species Kitasatospora sp. NPDC024654. The sequence continues at coordinate 189,179 of NZ_JBVHLF010000006.1, read as the reverse complement.
CCCCTTCAGTTCGGTCCCGCGGTCATATACGCCGTGGACCGGAGATCAGTTGCACCATCAGCCGAAACCGCCCGGTCCACCCCGGGACCGGACCCCGTTGCCCCGCGCGTGCGAAAGGATAACGGGGCCGAATGAGTGAATCTTGGGAGGGAGCCGCGTGCCCACTCGGTGAACGACCCGCCCCCTGCGCCCGAGGGGCCGGGTCCATCCACATGGGCATGCCAGTCGCCTTCCGCCCGACAATCTGATTCCGCGTGGGACACGAGGGAACGATTCCACTCAGCGGACACCGGCAGTTTCGGCGAGCGGAGGGCGTGGTCATGACGGCAGGGCAGGAACTGGAGAGCGGACCCGGCCGTCCCGCCGCCCCGACCAGCGCCCCGCACCAACCGCCGCAGACCCCCTGGCCGGGCAGCTGGCAACCGCTCGGCGCCCGCTACCGGCACGACCCGCAGGGCACCTGCGGCACCAACTTCGCGCTCTGGGCGGCCGGCGCCGAGGCCGTCGAGCTCTGTCTCTTCGACGACGACGGCCAGGAGACCCGCCACCCGCTCACCGAGCAGACCTTCCAGACCTGGCACGGCCACCTGCCCGGAGTCGGCCCCGGCCAGCGCTACGGCTACCGGGTGCACGGCCGCTGGGACCCGTGGACCGGCGCCCGCTGGAACCCGGCCAAGCTGCTGCTCGACCCGTACGCCCGGGCCGTGGACGGCGTCTTCACCGGCCACGACGCCTGCTGCGGCTCGGTCCGCGACTGGCCCGAGCCCGGGGTCGCCGACACCGTCCGGGACAACCGCGACTCCGCGCCGTACGTGGCCAAGGGCGTGGTGGTGCACGATGACGACGACTGGTCCGACGACCGCCGGCCGAAGACCCCGTGGGCCGAGACCGTCCTCTACGAGCTGCACGTGCGCGGCTTCACCCGCCGTCACCCGGGCATCCCGCCCGAACTGCGCGGCACCTACGCCGGCCTGGCCCACCCCGCGGCCATCGAGTACCTGACCGGTCTCGGCGTCACCGCCGTCGAGCTGCTCCCGGTCCACCAGTTCGCCAGCGAGGACCACCTGCACGCCAAGGGCCTCACCAACTACTGGGGTTACAACTCGATCGGTTGGTTCGCCCCGCACGGCGGCTACTCCTCCTCCGGCACCCGCGGCCAGCAGGTCGGCGAGTTCAAGCGGATGGTCCGGGCGCTGCACCGGGCCGGCATCGAGGTGATCCTCGACGTCGTCTTCAACCACACCGCCGAGGGCGGCGAGCTGGGCCCGACCCTGTCGCTGCGCGGCATCGACAACGCCGGCTACTACCGCCCGGCCCGCGGCAACCGTGGCTACGCCGACTACACCGGCTGCGGCAACACCCTGGACACCCGGCAGCCGCACGCGCTGCGGCTGGTCACCGACTCGCTGCGGTACTGGGTGAGCGAGATGGGCGTGGACGGCTTCCGCTTCGACCTGGCCGCCGCGCTGGCCCGCGGCGGCGACGGGGTCGAGATGCACCACCCGTTCCTGGCCGCGGTCTCCCAGGATCCGCTGCTCAGCCGGGTCAAGCTGATCGCCGAGCCCTGGGACGTCGGCCACGGCGGCTACCAGGTCGGCAACTTCCCGCCGCTGTGGGCCGAGTGGAACGACAAGTACCGGGACACCGTGCGGGACTTCTGGCGCGGCGCCCGACCGGACGTCCGCGAGTTGGGCTACCGGCTCTCCGGCTCCTCCGACCTCTACCAGCTCGGCGGCCGCCGCCCGTACGCCTCGGTCAACTACGTGACCGCGCACGACGGTTTCACCCTGCGCGACCTGGTCACCTACCAGGCCAAGCGGAACGCCGCGAACGGCGAGGACGGCCGGGACGGCACCGACGACAACCGGTCCTGGAACTGCGGCGTCGAGGGCGAGACCGACGACCCGGCGGTGGTCGCGCTGAGACTGCGCCAGCTGCGCAACCTGATGGCCACCCTGCTGCTCTCGACCGGCGTCCCGATGATCACCGCCGGCGACGAGTTCGGCCGCACCCAGCAGGGCAACAACAACGCCTACTGCCAGGACAACGGGATCAGCTGGGTGGACTGGTCGCTGCTGGCCGACCCCGAGTGGCGCCGGCTGCACGAGCTGACCGCCCGGCTGATCCGGCTGCGCCGCGAGCACCCGGTGCTGCGGCAACGGGCGTTCTTCTCCGGCCGGGCCACCGTGCCGGGCGGGCAGCGCGACCTGACCTGGCTCACCCCGCGCGGCGAGGAGATGACCGAGGCCGACTGGTTCGCCCCGACCGCGGTGCTCGGGATGCTGCTCTCCGGCGGCGCGATGTCCGAACGGGACGAGCACGGCTGCGAGTTGTGCGACGACAGCTTCCTGCTGCTGCTCAACGCCTCGGCCCGGCCGGTCGAGTTCGTGCTGCCGCCGGGCGGCCCGTACCGGACCGTGCTGGACACCGCCGACCAGGCGACCGGCGCGCTGGCCGCCCGTTCGCTGCGGCTGCTGCGGGCCGTGGCGGGGGCGGCGAACGGGCGGCGCTGACCGCACCGCCCAGTGGCCGGTTCCGGACCGCGCGACGTGAAAACCTGGTGAGAAATCAAGGTCCGGCGCCCTACCCTCTCGGCGATGGACGAGAACACCACCCCCGCGCCCTCGCCCGCCACGGAACCGACCAGGTCCACCGTGCGCTCGCTGCTCCGGCTGCGAACCTACGCCCGACCGATCCGCTGGTACCTGGCCGGATCGATCCTGGCCGCCCTGATCGCCTCCTCGACCGTCCTGGTGGTGCCGCTGGTGCTGGGCCGGATCGTGGACGGCCCGATCGCCCACCACGACCTGGGCGGGCTCTGGGCACCCACCGGACTCCTGCTGCTGCTCGGGCTGGCCGAAGCCGGTCTCTTCGGCCTGCGCCGGGTGCTGATCGCCCGTCCGCTCTCCCGGGTCGAGGCCGCCATGCGCGACGACCTCTACGCCAAGCTGCAACGGCTGCCGGTGGCCTTCCACGACCGCTGGCCGTCCGGCCAGTTGCTCTCCCGGGCCACCTCGGACATGTACACCCTGCGGCTCTTCCTGGCCTTCCCGCTGGTCTTCCTGATCGTCAACACGCTGGTCTTCCTGGCCGGCAGTACGCTGATGTTCGCGCTGGACTGGCGGCTCGGACTGATCGCGCTGCTGCCCGCCGGTCCGCTCATCGTGCTCTGCCACTACTTCGAGAGCCGCTACTCGACCGCCGCCCGACTGGCCCAGGACCGCAACGGTGACCTGGCGACCGTGCTGGAGGAGTCGGTGCTCGGCATCCGGATCCTCAAGTCCTTCGGCCGGCACCGGACGATGGCCCAGCGGTTCCGCGAGCAGGCCGGCGAGCTGCGCTCGGTCGAGCTGCACAAGGCCCGGATGCTCGCCAACCTCTGGGCGGTGATCGTCGGTCTGCCCGAGGTCGCGCTGGGCTGCTCGTTGGCGGCCGGGGTCACCCTGGTGGCGCACGACGAGCTCAGCGCGGGCAACCTGGTCGCCTTCCTCTCCACCGCGCTGGCGCTGCGCTGGCCGGTCGAGTCGCTGGGCTGGCTGCTCGCCTACAGCAACGAGGCCGGCACCGCCGCCGACCGCTACTTCGAGGTGATGGACACCCCGGAGGAGCCCGAACTGGCCGTCGAGCAGACCGCGCCGACCGGCGACGGCATCCGCTTCAGCAAGGTCACCTTCCGCTACCCGGACGCCCCGGCCGACAGCCCGGACCTGCTCCGCGGCATCGACCTGCACATCCGCAGCGGCGAGACGATGGCCCTGGTCGGCGCCACCGGCAGCGGCAAGACCACGCTCACCGCGCTGCTCCCCCGGCTGTACGACGCCACCGGCGGCACCATCACGCTGGACGGCCAGGACATCCGGCGGCTGCCTCTCCCGCGGCTGCGCGAACTGGTCGCGGTGGCCTTCGAGGAGCCCACCCTGTTCTCCGCCAGCGTGCGGGAGAACGTGCTGATGGGCGCCCCGGACGCACCGCCGGAGGCGCTGGAGCGGGCGCTCGCCACCGCCCAGGCCGGCTTCGTCCACCAGCTGCCGCAGGGTGTCGACACCGAGGTCGGCGAGCAGGGCCTGAGCCTCTCCGGCGGGCAGCGCCAGCGGCTCGCGCTGGCTCGGGCGGTGGTCGGCGACCCGCGCTTCCTGGTGCTGGACGACCCGCTCTCCGCGCTGGACGTGCACACCGAGGCGCTGGTCGAGCAGGCGCTGCGCGAGGTGCTCGCCGGCTCCACCGCGCTGGTGGTCGCGCACCGGCCGAGCACGGTGCTGCTGGCCGACCGGGTGGCCGTGCTCGCCGACGGCCGGATCCTGGCCGTCGGCACCCACCAGGAGCTGCTGGACTCCTGTCCCGCCTACCGCGAGCTGATGTCCGGCCGCAGCGCGCTCGAAGAGAGCCTGGAAGGGAGCGTGGCCCGATGACCACCGTCGTGGAAGAGCCGATCGTCACCGGCGACGAGGACATCCCCGTCCCGCCCGGTGCCTCACGCGCGCTGCTGCGCTCGCTGCTCGCGCCGCACCGGCGCCGGGTGGTGCTGGCGATGCTGCAGATCATGGTCCAGCAGGCCGCCCTGCAGTCCGGCCCGCTGCTGGTGGCCGTCGCCATCGACCAGGGCATCCCGGCGCTGCGCCGGCACGACAGCGGCCCGCTGGTCGCGGTCACCGCCGCCTACCTGGGCTGCGCCGCGCTGAGCACGCTGCTGCAACGGGCCTTCATCCGGCTCTCCGGACTGATCAACCAGGACATCCTGCTGGAGCTGCGGAGCCGGATCTTCCGGCACGCCCAACGGCTCGGGCTGGACTTCCACGAGCGCTACACCTCGGGCCGGATCATCTCCCGGGCCACCAGCGATGTGGACACCCTGCGCGAGCTGCTCAACGAGGGCCTCCAGGAGCTGCTCTCGGTCGCCCTCTCGGTCGCGTACATCGCGGTCATCCTGCTGGTGATGGACTGGCGGCTCGGCCTGCTCTCGCTGGTCTCCGCGCTGCCGATGTACCTGCTGGTGCGGATGTTCCAGCGGCGCAGCGGTCGGGTCTACCGGCGCTCGCGGACCGCCAACGCCTCGGTGATCGTCCGCTTCACCGAGACCATGAACGGCATCCGCCCGGTGCAGGCGTTCCGCCGCGAGGCGGCCAACGAGGCGGCCTTCCGCGAGGTCAACCAGGGCTACGCCAAGTCCAACGCGGACGGCCTGCTGGAGATGGCCCGCTACGTCGGCTACTCCCGGGCCACCGCCAACCTGTGGATCACCGGCGTGGTGCTGGCCGGCGCCTGGCTGGTCACCGACGGCAGCCTGGAACTCGGCGTGCTCACCGGCTTCGTGCTCTACCTGCGCCGGCTCTACGACCCGATCGACCAGCTGGCGATGTTCCTGAACAGCTACCAGGCGGCCGGCGCGGCACTGGAGAAGATCTCCGGCCTGCTGGCGCACGAGCCCTCGGTCGCCGAGCCGGTCAGCCCGGCCGAGCTGCCGCGGACCGGCGCCAAGGGCCGCACGGTGGCCTTCGAGGGCGTCGGGTTCGCCTACCGCACCGGCAAGCAGGTGCTGCCCGCGTTCGACCTGACGCTCGCCGCCGGGCGGACCACCGCGGTGGTCGGCGCCACCGGGGCCGGCAAGTCCACCCTGGCCAAGCTGCTGGCCCGGTTCTACGACCCGTCCACCGGGCGGATCACCCTGGACGGCGTGGACCTGCGCGAGCTGTCCACCACCGAGCTGCGGCGCGGCGTGGTGATGGTCACCCAGGAGTCCTTCCTGTTCTCCGGCACGGTGGCGGAGAACATCGCGATCGGCCGGCCCGGTGCCTCCCGGGCCGAGGTCGAGGAGGCCGCCCGGGCGATCGGCGCGTACGAGTTCATCGCGGCGCTGCCGGACGGCTTCGACACCGACGTGCGCAAGCGCGGCGGCCGGATCTCGGCCGGTCAGCGCCAGCTGGTGGCCTTCGCCCGGGCGCTGCTGGCCGACCCCGCGGTGCTGATCCTGGACGAGGCGACCTCCTCGCTGGACGTCCCCGGCGAGCAGGCGGTCCAGCGGGCGATGCGGACCGTGCTGGCCGGCCGGACCGCCGTGATCATCGCGCACCGGCTCTCCACGGTGGAGATCGCCGACCGGGTGCTGGTGATGGACCAGGGCCGGATCGTCGAGGACGGCTCCCCGGCCGAGCTGGTCTCCGCCACCGGCCGGTTCGCCACGCTGCACACGGCCTGGCGGGAGAGCCTGGTGTGACCCTCACGGCGGGGCGGGCACTGCTGAGCCCGTGGTGGGGGGGGGGGGGGGGGGGAGACCCCCCCCCCCCCCCCCCGACACCCCCCCCCCCCCCCCCCCCCCCCCCCCCCCCCACCCCCCCCCCGCCCCGACCC